>DASSSM010000326.1:0-2081 GCA_035708425.1 Pseudolabrys sp. | reverse complement strand
GCGACCGAACGCAATTTGACCGGCGCGATCAACGCCATCATCGAAAAGGCCGGCCTGCGAATTGTGGCCCAGAAGCGCGTGCGGATTTCGCGCGAGCAGGCGGAGAAATTCTATGCCGTGCATCGTGAACGGCCGTTCTTTCGGGAACTGGTCGAATTCATGATTTCGGGTCCCGTCGTCGTACAGGTTCTCGAGGGCGAGAAAGCCATTGCCCGGTATCGCGAAGTCATGGGAGCCACGGATCCCGCGAAGGCGGCTGACGGGACGATCCGTAAAATCCACGCCAGGTCAATCGGAGAAAATTCCGTTCACGGCTCCGATGCGCCTGACACCGCGGTACGCGAAATTTCGCAGTTCTTTTCGGACAACGAAATCGTCGGATAGAGGCAGCGTGTAGAGTCGGAAATCGCAAGGGTGATATCTGCCCTCGCGGGGCGCCAGGACAAACCGCGAGCATCGGAACGCGGCACAGGGGGAGGAGAGGCAAGTGGGTTCGATGTCGCAATTTATGGATCCGGCCGGCTGGTGGGCGCTGGTCAGCTCCGGCTGGACCGACATAGGCCATGCCGAGTTCTGGATCGCGCTCGCCAAGATCATGTGGATCAACATCCTTCTGTCGGGCGACAACGCGGTCGTCATCGCCATGGCGTGCCGCGGCTTGCCGCACCGGCAACGGGTGTGGGGCATGATTCTGGGCGCCGGTGTCGCCGTCGGATTGCGGGTTATCTTTACCGCTGTTGTCGCTTCGCTGATGCTGCTCCCCTACCTCAAGATCGTGGGTGGCCTCGCGCTGTTTTACATAGCGGCGAAACTGCTCGTACCGGATGATCCGGACGAGAGCGAGGCCGAAGCAGCCGAGCATCTCTGGCGGGCCGTCCGTATCGTTGCGATCGCCGACATCATCATGAGCCTTGATAACGTGATTGCGATCGCAGCCGCGGCAGGCGGCAACATGGCGTTGCTCGTTATCGGCCTCGCCATCAGTATTCCGTTGATCGTCGCAGGTGCGGCGCTGATCATGTCACTGCTTGACCGGTTCCCGATCCTCGTTTGGGCTGGCGCAGCCTTGCTTGGCTGGATCGTCGGTGAAGTCATCGCGACCGATCCGGTGATCGCAAACTGGCTGACGAGCCAATACGGAGCCGCGACAGCCCACAAGGTTGAAATCGGTTCAGCCGCAGTCGGTGCTGCGCTGGTGCTTCTGGTTGGAGGTCTCTGGCGGCGTTCCAAGCTTCAGCCCGAGAGCGAAACCTAGCCCGCAATGCTATAGTGGGAGCAATGAATCAAGCAGTTCGGCTCCCCAAAGCGACGCGGATAGGGCATTCGGCGTGTCCGCACGACTGCCCGTCGACCTGTGCGCTGGAGGTCGAGCTTCTCGACGAGCGCACCATTGGACGGGTGCACGGCGCGAAAGACAACGACTACACGGCCGGCGTGATCTGCGCGAAGGTCGCGCGCTACGCCGAGCGGGAGCATCATCCGCAGCGCCTGCTGCACCCGCTGCGCCGCACTGGCGCCAAAGGATCGGGAAAATTCGAACGCATATCATGGGACAACGCGCTCGATCTCGTGGCCGAAAAATTCACTGAGGCAGAGCGCCGTTTGGGCACGGAGAGCGTCTGGCCCTATTACTACGCCGGAACAATGGGCCTGGTGATGCGCGACGGCATCAATCGCCTGCGCCACGCAAAGAAGTATTCCGGATTTCATTCGACGATCTGCGTCAATCCAGCCTACGCGGGCTATGCCGCTGGAATCGGGCGCATCGCCGGCGTCGATCCCCGCGAAATGGCGAAGTCCGATTTGGTGATCATCTGGGGCACCAACGCGGTGAACACGCAGGTTAACGTCATGACCCATGCCGTGCGTGCCCGGAAAGAGCGCGGCGCAAAGATCGCGGCCGTCGACATCTACATGAACGGAACCATGGAGCAGGCCGACCTGCCTGTGCTCATCAAGCCAGGCACCGACGGCGCGCTCGCCTGTGCGGTGATGCATTGTCTGTTCCGCGACGGCAAAGCCGACTGGGACTACCTTGAAAAATACACCGACGCTCCGCGCGAGCTCGAAGCGCATCTGCG
>DASSSM010000325.1:0-11637 GCA_035708425.1 Pseudolabrys sp. | reverse complement strand
ATAACTTGTCGCGCGCCGGCAAGCCGCTGCTCGTGCGCTACGATCTTGAAGGCGTGCGCAAGGCACTGAGCAAAGACAGGCTCGCAGCGCGCCAGCCTGATCTTTGGCGCTATCGCGAGCTCCTGCCGGTCCGCAATCCCGAGGATATTGTCAGCCTCGGCGAAGCGATGACGCCGATCGTGCGCATGCCGCGCCTTGGCGCGAAACTGGGGGGCGGCGAGCTTCTGGTAAAAGACGAAGGCCGTCTGCCGACCGGCTCGTTCAAGGCACGCGGCCTGGTGATGGCGGTGTCGATGGCGAAAGCGCTCGGCATCAAGCACATGGCGATGCCGACCAACGGCAATGCGGGCGCGGCGCTCGCCGCCTATGCGACGCGGGCCGGGATCAAGACGACGATCTTCTGTCCGGAAGACACTCCGGAAGTGAACGTGAGCGAAATCGAGTTGCAGGGCGCGACCGTCTATCGCGTCAACGGCCTGATCGACGACTGCGGCAAGATCGTCGGCGAGGGAAAGGCCAAGGTCGGCTGGTTCGATACCTCGACCTTGAAAGAGCCCTACCGGATCGAGGGCAAAAAGACGATGGGCCTCGAGCTTGCGGAACAACTCGGCTGGCAGGTTCCTGACGTCATTTTCTATCCGACCGGGGGCGGCACCGGGCTGATCGGCATGTGGAAGGCGTTCGCGGAGCTCGAAGCCATCGGGTTCATCGGCAAAAAGCGCCCACGCATGATCGCAGTGCAGGCATCCGGCTGCGCGCCGATGGTGAAGGCCTTCGAGGCCGGCGAGGAGCACGCGCCGCGCTGGGAAAACGCGCACACGCTCGCGTCCGGCATCCGCGTGCCGCAGGCGATCGGCGATTTTCTCATCCTGCGCGCGGTGCGCGAGAGCGGCGGCTTCGCGATTGCGGTGCCGGACGAGGCAATCAGCGCCGCGCTCGACGAAATGGCCCGCGAGGAAGGACTGCTGCTGTGCCCGGAGGGCGCGGCAACTTACGCGGCTTACAAGCAGAGCCTTGCCGACGGCCGCGTCAAACGCACGGATCAGGTGGTGCTGTTCAACTGCGCGAGCGGCCTGAAATATCCGCTGCCGCCGGTCCACCGCACCCTCGACCGGCACAAGCCGATCGATTTTGTCGCGCTATAACTCTCGGCTGTCGTTCCCGCGCATGCGGGGACCCATACGCCGTGCCTTCTCGATAGTTCTGGGACTATGGGTCCCGGCTCTCGCTGACGCTTGGCTGGGACGACAGCAGATATTAGAGGCCGGCCTCGAACTTGGCGAACAGCGGATTGTCCCGCGAAAACACATAGTCGAGCTCGGCGACCGCAACCGCTTCCGCACCGTTCTCGCGCAGGAAATTCGTGAGCGCGTAGACCTGATCGGGCGGGCAGTGCAGCGTGAGCAAGCCCGTGACCGTCGGCCCGCCGAACGGCGTTTCAATGCCGAACTTCCGCTTGGCGTTCTCGACCAGCATGTCCGTGCTTGCGGCAAAGCGTGCCCGTACCTCGCGGTAGGCGCGCGCCCGTGCCTGTGCGGCGAGCCGGTCGAGGATGACGCGCGCAAGATCGCGCTCGGCCTTTCCCCAGGTTGCGCCGCGCGCCGCCACCAGGTTCGCCTGCGAGCGCAGGATTGTGCCGTCCTCGACGACCTTGAGGCCGTTGGCGGCAAGCGTCGTTCCGGTCGTGGTGATGTCGACGATCATCTCGGCGGTGCCGGCCGCGGGCGCGCCTTCGGTCGCACCCGAGCTCTCGACGATGCGGTAGTCGATGATGCCGTGCGCGGAAAAGAAGTCGCGCGTCAGGTTGATGTATTTGGTCGCAACCCGCATCTTGCGGCCGTGGTGCTGGCGAAACGCCGTTGCGACGTCGTCGATATCAGCCATATCGCGGACATCGATCCAGGCCTGCGGCACGGCGACCACGACATTTGCAAAGCCAAATCTCAGGCCGTCGACGAGGACCACCTTTTTTTCGGCGTCGGGGATCATCTCGCGCACGAGATCCTCGCCGGTCACGCCGAGATGCACGGCTCCGGCGGCGAGCTGGCTGGTGATTTCCGAAGCCGACAGATAAGCGACTTCGACGCCGTCGAGGCCGGCGATCGTGCCGCGATAGTCACGCGCGCCGCGCGGCTTGACCAAAGCCAGCCCAGCGCGCGCGAAGAACGCCTCGGCATTCTCCTGCAGCCGGCCTTTGGCCGGAACCGCGAGGACAAGAGGCCCGCTCATCGCGCGCCTCCATAGACACCGAGCCGTTCGATCCAGACCGCGAGGCCAACCGCCGGGATGGCGTCGGCCGCGCCGAGTCGCGCCAGCAGCCCGTCATAACGGCCGCCGGCGACGAGCGGGTCGCCGGTGCGTTTCGGATCGGTCAGCTCGAACACGAACCCCGTGTAATAGTCGAAGCCGCGGCCAAAGGCGGTCGAGAACTGCAGCCGCTCGACATCGACGCCGCGCGCCTCGAGGAAGCCGGTGCGGCTTTCAAACTGGTCAAGCGCCGGCGCGAGCATGGATGTCATCTTGGCGTCATTAGCCAGCGCGCGCAAAGCGGCCGCCGCCTCGTCAGGGTTCCCCGCAATCGACAGGAAGCGCTCGATCAATGCGCGGACATCGCGCGGCAGCTTGGCGCTCGCACCGAGCGCCGACTGCTCGAGGAAGCGGTCGGCGATCTCGCCGATCGAGCGGCCGCCGACTGCGTTGATGCCGGCAATCGACAGAAGATCGGTCACCAGCGCATGCGCGCCTTTCGGGTCGGAGCCGGCAAGCGCCGCGAGCACGCCCTGATATTCGGGACGCGCATTGTTGCCGCCGAGTACAAGACGGTCGAGATCCTGCGCCAGGTTGGTCTTGCGATTGAAATCCTTGATCAGCCGCCGCTTCCACGCCGGTGGGAGGTCGAGCCCGGCGATCAGGCTGGAGAAAAGCGCAACGTCGCCGATCATGATGTCGGGCGACGCAAGGCCATAACGGGCGGTTGCCTCGAGTCCGAGCGACAGCATTTCGGCATCAGCCGCGGCTTTGTCGGCGCGGCCGAACGATTCGATGCCGGCCTGCAGAAATTCGGCCGGCGCATCGCTGCGGTGACGGAAGACCGGGCCGAGGTAACAAAAGCCCGCGGGCTTTCCGGCGGAAGGCGAGGCGAGGTAGTCGCGCGACACCGGGATGGTGAGATCGGGACGCAGGCACAGCTCACGTCCGTCCGGCGCCGTGGTCAGATACATGCGCCGCCGGATGTCCTCTCCGGACAAATCGAGAAATGGCTCCGCCGGCTGCAGCATGGCAGGCGCGACGCGCAGGTATCCCGCGCGCTCGTAGGAGGCGACCAGCGCCTCCGCCCGCGCGTCCGGTGAATGCGTTTGCGTGGTAACGCTCGCCTTCATTCGTGTTCCAAAACCAGATGCAAATCCGGGGTTTAGGGGCCGCCCTGTAGCACGGCGCCCTTAAGGATTCGACGATGTTTGCCCGCTGGCCTTAACGGTCGGGCAGGTCAAATGTTTGTCGTCGTTAATAAATTTTGCCGTCATACCGGGACCAAAACGCCCGTTTGTCTGCCGCCAAATGATCTATCGCGGAACGGGTAAGGGAATTTCAATACAACCGGGGTTCACTGGCTGTTAATGCAGGCAAAAACAAAAAACAGTCCGGTTCCCCGCGCGGTCGTCGAGGCGTTTTACCGTGCCTTGGCCGATCGGGACGTGGGCACACTCGCGACTTACCTCGACGATGACGTGGTGTGGACCATCAGCGGGCCCGTCGACATTCTTCCGTTCTGCGGCCAGCGCGTCGGCAAGGACGGCGTGATGAAGCTGCTGATGCAGGACAGTCCCATGTTTCTTTCAGACCGGCGCTTCGTGCCAAACACAATGGTCGTTGATGGCAATAATGCCGCTGTGCTTGCAAGGCTCACGGCAACCAAGCGCGAGGACGGCAACGCCATCAGCTATCGCATTGCGCACTTCATCAAGTTCCATGAAGAGAAGGTCGTCGAATACGTGTCGATCATTGACAGCTTCGACGCGGTCGAGCAGATGCTCGGATACAATCTCGATGCCCATGACGGGTATCGCGTTGAAGGTGACATCGTCACCGTCTGAATAGCGGGAATTGTTCAGCCCAATTTGTGCTTTGCGAGCAGGCTGCGAACGGCCTCGACTAGCGCGGCTTCCTTGACGGCGAATTGCGCCTCGGCCTGTTTCTTCAGGTATTCATCGCGGTCCTTGGTCGCGGCAAGCGTGGCGCCCAGGATCAGGTCCTTGATCTGGACTTCGCCGCGCGCTTTCTCGTCGCCGCCCTGAATGACGGCGCAAGGCGAGCTGCGCCTGTCGGCATATTTGAGCTGCGTCCCGATGTTGTTTTTCGGATTGCCGAGATAGAGCTCGGCGCGGATATTCGCGCCGCGCAGCGCGGCGACCATGCGCTGATAATCGGCGATGCGGTCGCGGTCGAACACCGTGACCAGGACAGGACCGGCAGCGGTCTTTTCTCCGAGCTTGCCGAGAGCGGCGAGAGCAGCCTGCAGGCGCGATACGCCGATCGAGAACCCGGTTGCGGGCACGGGCTCGCCACGGAAGCGCGACACCAGCCCGTCATAGCGTCCGCCGCCGCCGACCGAGCCGAAGCGCACAGGACGGCCTTTCTCGTCCTTGATCTCGAAGGTCAGCTCAACCTCGTAAACCGGGCCGGTGTAATACTCGAGGCCGCGGACGACGGTTTTGTCAATGCGAACGCGATCGCCATAGCCCGCTGCGTTCACCAGCGACGCGATCTCCGCGAGCTCTTGATCCCCCGCCGTCGCACCTCCCGTCGCTTTTGGCAAACCGCTGATCGCGTCGACAACGCCAGCGATCTGCGTATCGGTCAGCTCGGCACCTTTGGTGAAGTCGCCGCTTTCGTCCTTCCGGCCCTTACCCAGCAGCATCCTGACGCCGTCGATACCGAGCCGGTCGAGCTTGTCGACGGCCCGCATCGTGGTGAGGCGTTTTTCCGCTGGAACTTGGAGTGCATCCATCGCGCCGTCCAAGACCTTGCGGTTGTTCACCTTCACCACGTAGCTGCCGCGCGGAATGCCGAGCGCGTCCATGGTGTCGGCGGCGAGCATGCACATCTCGGCATCGGCGGCCATCGACGGCGCGCCGACAGTGTCGGCATCGAACTGCAGGAACTGGCGAAAACGTCCTGGGCCGGGCTTTTCGTTCCTGAACACCCAGCCATAGCGGTACGAGCGGTAGGGCAGCGCGAGATTCTGGAAATTCTCGGCAACGTAGCGGGCGAGCGGCGCGGTCAAGTCATACCGCAGCGAGAGCCATTGCTCGTCGTCGTCCTGGAAAGAGAACACACCTTCGTTCGGCCGGTCCTGGTCGGGCAGGAACTTGCCGAGCGCGTCGGTATATTCGATGGCCGGTGTCTCAACCGGCTCGAAGCCATAGCGTTCGAAGACCACGCGGATCGCTTCCACCATGTGACGGGTGGCGGCGATCTCGGCCGGTCCGCGATCGGCAAGGCCGCGAGGCAGGCGGGCTTTGAGTTTGGTCGGCTTGGCCATCGGCGAGTCGCGCAATTGACAATTGCCGCGTGGTAGCAGCCGTTTCCCGCTTTGTCATTATCGGCGAAAGCGGATAAGCCTGCACTGTCCAATTTCCGTCGTAGCGAGGCGTCCCATGGCTCTGGCAGCGTCGTCGGTCCCCAATGACCTCGAACCCTATTGGATGCCGTTCACGGCCAACCGGGCTTTCAAAAAGCGCCCGCGCCTGATCGTCGGCGCCAAGGACATGCATTACATCGCCAGCGACGGGCGCAAGCTGATCGACGGCGCCGCCGGCCTCTGGTGCACCAATGCCGGCCACAACCGCGAGCCGATTGTGGCGGCGATCCAGCGGGAAGCCGCAACGCTCGACTACGCACCGGCCTTCCAGTTCGGCCACCCGAAAGCCTTCGAGCTCGCAAGCCGCGTCGCTGCGCTGGCGCCGGGCGATCTCGACCACGTCTTCTTCTGCAACTCGGGCTCCGAGGCTGTCGACACCGCGCTCAAGATCGCGCTCGCCTATCATAACGTGCGCGGCAACGCCTCGCGCGTGCGCCTGATCGGACGCGAGCGCGGCTATCACGGCGTCGGGTTCGGGGGCATCGCGGTCGGCGGCATCGTCAACAACCGCAAGCAATTCGGCGCGCTGGTCGCCGGCGTCGACCACCTGCCGATGACCTATGATCGCGAAAAGCAGGCCTTCACCGTCGGCGAGCCGGAATGGGGCGCGCATTTGGCCGATGCGCTCGATCGCCTCGTCGCCTTGCATGATGCATCCACAATTGCCGCCGTGATCGTCGAGCCGGTTGCGGCATCGACCGGCGTGCTGCCGCCGCCGAAGGGTTATCTCGAACGGCTGCGCG
The DNA here is from genome assembly GCA_035708425.1 of Pseudolabrys sp. Lineage (GTDB taxonomy): Bacteria > Pseudomonadota > Alphaproteobacteria > Rhizobiales > Xanthobacteraceae > Pseudolabrys. The sequence continues at coordinate 5,253 of DASSSM010000325.1, read as the reverse complement.
CGATCTGCGACAAGCACGGCATTCTTCTGATCTTCGACGAGGTGATCACCGGCTACGGCCGTCTCGGCCATGCCTTTGCGGCCGAGCGCTACGGCGTTGTTCCCGACATGATCACATTTGCCAAAGGGATTACGTCGGGCGCCGTGCCGATGGGCGGCGTTGTCGTGCGCAAAGGGATCTATGACGCGTTCATGAAAGGGCCGGAGCACGTCATCGAACTATTCCACGGCTATACCTATTCGGCGCACCCGCTCGCCTGCGCCGCGGGGCTTGCAACGCTCGATGTCTATCGCGACGAGGGTCTGTTCGAGCGCGCACGCAAGCTCGAAAAGCCCTGGGCGCAGGCGGCGATGGGGCTCAAGGGCCTGCCGAACGTGCTCGATATCCGCCCGGTCGGCCTCACCGTCGGCATCGATCTCGCGAGCAGGCCAGACGCCGTCGGCAAGCGCGGAATGGACGCGCTCGATCTCGGCTTCTTCGAGCATGACGTCATGTTCCGCGCCGTCGGCGACACGCTCGCGCTCAGCCCGCCATTGATCGTGAGCGAAAGTCAGATCGGGGAAATGTTCGGCAAGCTCGGCCACATCATCAAAGCCGTGGCCTGAACTGCCGTGCCAGGTTGCGATACATCAATATCAAGCCTTCTTTGATCATTAATTTGCCGGCGTGAAACGACATCAACTCCTGACCGCTCTGCTGATCGTCTTGCTGGCTGCCGGCGCCGGTTGGTGGGTGCTTGCGCGGTCACCGCAGGTTACGGCAACTCCCGCAACGCGTGGGACGGCTGTCGAGATCGTCTACGCGACCGGTGGCGTCGAGCCTGTACGCTGGGCGAAGGTCGCGAGCGTCATCCGTGACCGCATCGTCGAGATCTGCGATTGCGAGGGTAAAGCCGTAGCTAAGGGTGATGTCCTGGCGCGCCTCGACAGCCGGGAAGCGGAAGCCGGACTGAAAGAACTCAAGGCCCGCGAAGACTTCCTCAAGCGCGAGATGTCGCGCGTCAGCGATCTGATCACGCGCGGTTCGGCCACGACACAAGCGTACGAGCGTGCCGGCATGGATCTCCAGACCGTGCAGGGGTTGATCTCTGTGCAAACCGAGAAAATTTCAGATTACACGATCGTGGCGCCGATGGATGGCATCGTGCTGCGCCGCGATGGCGAAATCGGCGAGATTGCCGAAGCGGGGCAGATTTTGTTCCGCATCGGCGTGCCAAAGCCGCTGCAGGTGGTGGCGGAGGTCAATGAAGAGGACATCCCACGCGTCGCACTGGGACAAATAGTGCTGTTCCGTACCGATGCGTTTCCCGACCGGCGCCTTGAAGGGAAGGTGAACGAAATTACCCCAATGGGCGACGTGGCCGCCAAGACATTCCGCGTGAAAATAGCGCTTCCAGACGATACCCCGCTCAAGCCGGGAATGAGCGTGGAAGCCAACATTGTCACCCGTGAAAAGCCGAACGCATTGCTCGTCCCCACGGATGCGCTGCAAGGCAACGCTGTTTTTGTCATTGACGGCACGCGTGTCCGCAAGCGCGAAGTTCAAGTCGGCATCCGCGGCACGCGGACTGTTGAAGTCGTTTCCGGTCTTGCTGATGGCGAGCGGGTAGCCTCTCCGGCCTCGACCGAACTCAAGGACGGCGCCCGCGTGCGCGTTACGCCATGAATCTTATCCTCGATATCGCGTGGACTCATGTGCGCAGCCGGGTGCGGCAGACGGGTTTTGCCGTTGCCGGTGTTGCGACCGGTGTCGGGTTTTCGATCATGATGGCGTCGTTGATGCACGGCTCGCAGAATGACTTTACCGAGCGCCTCATCAATACACTGCCGCACATCACGGTGACCGACGAGCGGCGAAAGCCGCCGCCGCAGCCCGCCGAGCAATTGTTCGCGAGCGCCGAGATTCACGGCCTGACGCCTGAAGCGCGCAGGCCCGGCATCAAAAATCCGCTTGCCACGATGGCGGCGCTCGAATCGTGGCTCCCCGGCGGCATCGCGCCATCTGTGAAAGTGCAGGCGATCATCCGCTATGCCAATCACGATGTGTCCACGACAGTGACGGGCATCGATCCGCGGCGCGAGGCGAGCGTGTCGGAGTTGCCCAAGCAGATGCGCGGTGCCACGCTCAACGCGCTCTATCGCGCCACCAACGCCATCGTTCTCGGTGACCGGCTGTCGGACAAGATAGGCGCCCGCATCGGCGCCAATATCACGCTGCAGACCAGTCAAGGCGCCCGTATCACCGCACAGGTGGTGGGCTTTTTCCATACCGGCGTCCGCCAGCAAGACGAGAGCTCGGCCTATGTGCTCACCAAGACGGGCCAAATCCTTGCCCAGCAGACCGGCCTGATCAACGAATTGCGTATTCGGCTGCCCAATGCGCTTGAGTCACGAGAAGTCGCCGCCCGCGTCGAGCGCGATACCGGCTACAAATCGGTCTCGTGGGAAGAGGCTTACGAGGATCTCCTTTCAACGTTCATCATCCGCAATATCATCATGTATGCGGTGGTCGGCGCTATTCTGCTCGTTGCCAGTTTCGGGACCTACAACATCATTTCGACCATCACCCATGAAAAGGCGCGCGACATCGCGATCATGAAATCACTCGGGCTCTCGGAGTTCACCGTGCGCTCGATCTTCGTTGTCGAAGCATTGATCATCGGGTTCGCCGGCGCGCTTGTCGGATTCGTCCTCGGTTATCTGCTTTGCCGCGCGCTCGGCACTGTCAGGATCACCAATCCTTTCCTCGATTCCGACCGGCTGCCACTGACATATACGTACGTTCACTATGCATTGGCGGGGCTGGTAGCTCTCGCTTCATCGATTGCCGCGGGATATCAGCCGGCGCGTAAGGCTGCCCGCGTCCACCCGGTCGAAATCATCCGGGGCGCAACATGAGCGCGGCTCCGCAGCGACAAGGGCCTGCGGCCACGATGCCGCTCATTGAGGCGCGCAAGGTTACGCGCATTCTGCCCGGCATCGTGCCCACAATGCTCGTGCAAGGCATCGATTTGACCGTAGGCGAAAACGAGTTTGTTGCGATTACCGGGCCCTCCGGCTCGGGGAAATCATCGCTGCTCTATTTGCTCGGGCTGCTCGATCTGCCGACGACAGGCGAAGTGCTGATCCGTGGACGGGCCACCGCGCATATGGACGAAGAAGAGCGCGCTTTCACCCGGCTTTCGATGCTTGGCTTTGTGTTCCAGTTCCATTTTCTGCTCCCGGAATTCACCGTCCTCGACAACGTCACATGGCCGATGCGCGCCCTGGGCCGATACCCGGCAGGCGCGATGAAAACGCGTGCCAGTGAACTGCTTGGCGTGCTCGGTCTCGGCGATCACATGAACAAACGGCCGGATCAGCTTTCGGGTGGGCAGCGCCAGCGCGTTGCGGTGGCGCGCGCGCTTGCCAACGAGCCTGCCATTATTCTTGCGGATGAGCCGACCGGGTCGCTCGATTCCAGGGCCAGCGAGCAGGTCTTCGAGGTTCTGCGCGATATTGTCGAAAAGCAGGGCAAGACCGTGGTTGCGGTGACGCACGATCTCGGTCTCGCCGAGCGCATGGATCGTCACATCGAACTTCTCGACGGTCGCATCGTCGGCGACGAACAGCATCAGATCAATGCGGTGACCTGACTGCGAATGATGGCCGGGGATAGAGTATGGCCCAGCCGACATTGATGCTGGATTCCCGGCGCCGATCGCGCAGCACGAAAGGCGGCTGTACGGCCGCGTCCGCCGCGACGGTTCGCAGACCGGGTGGTACGGCGTTGAGATCGCCGTCTGTCCACACCACGACAGCACCCTTCGACCTGAGGTCGGCAAGGTCGATCCAGGGCGCGCGCTCCGGCTTGCCGTCGATCAGCACGCGCGGGTGATCGGGTGCGTAGTGGGCGACATTGCCGCCATCCCACATGCTGCCAATGACGTAAATGACAGGACGGCCAGTGGCCGCGCGATAGCGTTGCGACAGCTCACGCGCGAGGTCTGCGCCCGGGAAGAACACCGCGCGGTAGCGGTGGTCGTAATTCGGAAGCACCGCGTAATTGGCAATGTATGCGATGGCGAGGCACCCGAAGACAGCCGCCCAGGCGGACAGCACGCGCCTGAGCCTAAGCGCGTCAAATTTTTGCGGCGCGCTCAGCGCCAGCCACAGGCCAAGAAAAAGGAAGAGCGGATAACCCCACATCGCTACGGTTCCGCGCCCGCTGAGCGCCGACATCGCCATCACGGTTACAATCGGGCCGAAGGCCAGCCAATTGACGATGCGGCGGTCGAAAGCATTCCCGCTGCGCTTTTCCGTGCGCCGGCGCGGAAAAAACAGCGGCATGGCAATGAGCACCGAGGGCACGAGGAAGAAGGCCTGTCCGAGCGCGAACTGTAGCGGATGCCAGACATGGTCGATCAGCCCGCGCGACGGCAGCGCGCGGTGCTCGGCATAGGCAAAAGGCAGGAAGTCATTCTGCACCAGCCAGACGAGATGCGGCGCCATGGTTATGAGAGCTACTGCTGCGGCAATATAAGGCCCGGGCGTCGCCAGTGACCTGCGCGCGTCTTCATCGAACACCATGAAGACCGCGAGCGGAACCGCGAGCACCACGACGAAGTACTTCGCCCAAAGTGACATCCCGATCGCCAGGCCGAACAGGAGCCAATGTCCCAGCCAGCCGCCGCGCAATGCGCGGTGGAACGCAAAGCCGGCCAGTGCCCAGAACGGCAGCTGGATGACGTCATGATTGAATTTTGCGGCCGTGTAATTGAAGTAATGCAGGCCATCGACGATGAGGACGGCGATCAGCGCGCCGATGGGGCCGGCGATCGGCTTCCCGGTGAGGAAAATCAGCCAAAGCGCCGTCGCCACGGCGGCTTGCGCCAGCAGATAGTAAGCGAAGTCGTGGCCGGCGAGCCGGTACACGATCTCGACCAGCCACCAGGGCAAAGGCGGCAGCTTGTCGTAACCGAGTTGCCATTCGCGGCCGTATGTCAGCGCCTCGATGAGATCGAGCGGCAGATTGGCGTAGAGCAGGGCCGGGAGGGCCGTCCAAACGATCGTGTGAAGGACAAGGATGACGGCCAACGCCCGCCCGGGCGCCGCCACGATCCGATCTAGAACGGCAACATTGTCAGGCGCCGGCATCGGCAAAGCGGTCCACTTGGGCGATAACCTCTTGGGCGATAAGTTCTTGCGAATAACGGGTGAATTCGCGCTACCATAGCAGGACTTCGAGTTGCGCGGAGGCGTGCCGTCATGAACA
>DASSSM010000324.1:0-5519 GCA_035708425.1 Pseudolabrys sp. | reverse complement strand
CCTGCACATGGGTCGCGCCCTCCCGTGAAAAGGTTCAAAGGTTGCGGGTGGCCGGCCTGACAAAAATCCATGTCACCCTTTGTTCACGGCATTCGCGGGTAAATCGCGGGTTTTGAGGCCCTTTGGCTTGCCCAGAACCGCGGGAAAAGAGGAAACTGGCCGCAAAGCACCCCCGGGGGCGGTCAGGTGCATGCAAATTTCCACGAATTAGCTTGAACCTCGGCGGCCCCTCAAGCGACCCATGCACGAGCCGATTGTTCTGCGATGCAAACGACTTCGGACGAAGTTCTGATCTCGCGGATCGCAGGTGGCGACCGGCTCGCCATGCAGGTGCTGTACGCGCGGCACCATGTTCGTGTGTACCGGTTCGTTCTGCGGCTGGTGCGCAACGAAGCGACGGCGGAAGACTTGATCAGCGAGGTATTCCTCGACATCTGGCGGCAAGCCGGAAAGTTCGAGGGCCGTTCCGCCGCCTCGACATGGATGCTGAGCATCGCGCGCTTCAAGGCCCTGTCGGCGCTGCGGCGCCGGCCGGAGGAAGAGCTCGACGACGAGACGGCAGAGCAGATCGAGGATCACGCTGACGATCCCGAAACGGCTCTGGCGAAGAAAGACAAAAGCTCGGCCTTGCGGCAATGCCTGGCCAGGCTTTCGGCGGACCACCGGGAGATCATCGACCTCGTGTACTACCACGAGAAGTCGGTGGAGGAAGTTGCCGAGATCGTCGGCATCCCGGAGGCGACCGTGAAGACGCGCATGTTCTATGCGCGCAAGAAGCTCTCGGAGCTTCTCAAGGAGCAAGGAATAGATCGAGGTTGGCCATGAACGCGATGAAACAGGAAGCGCCCGAGCGCCAGGAAATCGAAGAGCTCCTGCCGTGGCATGCGGCGGGCACGCTCAGCCGTCGCGATGCCCAACGCGTCGAAGAGGCGCTCGCGCGGGACCCCGAGCTCGCGCGCCGTTATGCCATGGTGCGCGATGAACTCGGCGAAACCATCCACCTCAACGAGACGCTCGGTGCGCCATCCGCGCGCGCGCTGGAACAATTGTTCGCCAAGATCGATGCCGAGCCGGCGCGTCGGCAGGTGTCGCTCAATCTCGGCAGCCGCATTTCGGAATTCTTCGCGAGCCTGACGCCGCGCACGCTGGCTTTGGCCAGCGGCGCCGCCGTGCTCGCCATTCTCGTGCAGGCCGGATTCATTGCCGGTGTGATGCTCAACGAGACGAAAACCAGCGGCTACCAGACCGCGTCGGCACCTACAACGGCGCCGGACGCCGGCACCTTCGCGCTCATCAGGTTCGCACCGCAGGCTTCGGCGGACGACGTCACCAAGTTTCTCGAAACCAACAAGCTGTCGATTGCAAGCGGACCGACGGCTGGCGGCCTGTATAAAGTTCGCGTCGCGGTGACGGGAATCCCGAAGGCCGAGCTCGCCCGCATCGTGAAGAAACTGCAGGAAGATAAAGTCATCGGTTTCATCGCCACGACCGAGTGACCCCGATCATCGGAGGCCGTCTTATGCGAGCGCATCGAACCGCCCTGCTCTGCCTGGCCGCCGCGTTGACCGTGGCCTCCGACGGCGCCTTCGCGCAGAAAATGGGCGGCCGGGGTCCTTCACCCAATATCGGCGTGAGCAAGCCGCCGACCGTTCCCGACGGACCTCGAGGCGGCGGTGGCTATCCCGGCGGCGGACATCGCGGGCCCGGCTGGGGCGGCGTCGTGCCCGGCATCATCGTCGGGCTGCCGCAAGGCTATCCCACGGGTCCGTACGTTGTTGATGATGGCCCGTCAGGCCCGCGCCGCACGCAGGCGAACCGCCGCGGCGCAAGCGGCGCGCCGCCGGCGAATGAGCGTCGGCTCGTGCCCGATGAAGTCGTCATCGAGCTTCCCAATTCAGTCAGCGCACAGCAGATCGACGCGCTGCAACGCCGGCACCGGCTGACGCGTCTCGAAAGCCAGGCGTTCCAGCTTTCAGGCACCACGTTGTACCGCTGGGGTATTACCGGCGGGCGATCGGTCGCAACAGTCGTGCGCGAGCTCGAGGCCGATCGCCTCGTGGCGTGGGCGCAGCCGAATTACCTGTTCATGCTGCAGCAAAACGAAACCAGGGTCGAAGGCGACGCCGCGCAATATGGGCTTGCAAAATTGCGCTTACCGCAGGCGCATGCCCTCGCAAAGGGCGATAACGTCCTCGTCGCGGTCATCGATTCCGCAGTTGACGGTAACCATCCCGATCTCGCCGGCTCGATCGCCGGCACGTTCGATACCCTTTCGGCACCCGCGACCCCGCACCAGCACGGAACGGCGATCGCCAGCCTGATCGCGGCGCACGGCAGGCTGATGGGATCGGCGCCGGACGCAAAAATCCTCGCAGTGCGCGCCTTCGATCCGAAAGATGCCGGCGCGGAAGGTACCACGTTCAACATTCTCAAGTCGCTCGATTGGGCAGCAGCGCAGGGCGCACGCGTGATCAACATGAGCTTTGCCGGCCCGGACGATCCTGCGATTCACCGCAGCCTGGAAGCGGCGCGCAAGAAGGGGATCGTGCTCGTCGCCGCCGCCGGCAATGCCGGCGCCAAGTCTCCCCCGCTCTACCCAGCCGCCGATCCGAATGTGATTGCGGTGAGCGCGACCGACGCCGACGATAAACTGTTCGAGCAATCCAACCGCGGCCGCTACATTACGGTGGCCGCCCCGGGCGCGCAGATCCTCGTCGCAACCCCCGACAACGGCTACGAGATGTCATCCGGCACATCTTATTCCGCGGCCGAGGTGAGCGGCATCGTCGCGCTCATGCTGCAGAGGAGGCCCGATCTGACACCCGACAAGGTGAAGGCGATCCTGCGCGCGACCGCCAAGGATCTCGGACCGAAGGGCCCCGATGCGATGTTCGGCGCGGGTCTTGCCGATGCCTATGGCGCAATCACTGCCGATGTTGCACCCCTGGCTGCCGCAGGCCGGCGGCCGGTTGAGCGCGTCAGCACCGGCGCGCGCTGAACGGAAACCCACGACACAAGCAATATATTTCCTGCGCAGGATGGCAGCATTGGCAGAGTATCTCTTGCCTCGGACATCCAAAGTCGCCACTTGTTGTGCGTCAGGCCGCTCTCGCCGGAGATACGATGACCGTTAGCCCTCCGCCACCGACGATGCCGCTGCGCGTCACGCGCAATGACAAGATCGCAGACGGTATCCACCTGCTCGAATTTCGCGACGCAACCGGAAGCGAGTTGCCGCAATTCACGGCGGGCGCGCACATTGCTGTGCGCGTACCGAACGGTCTGCTCCGTAAATATTCGTTGTGCAACGATCCGGCCGAGCGCGACCGCTACCAGATCGCGGTCAAGCGCGAAGTGACCGGCCGCGGTGGTTCGACGAGCCTCATCGATGACGTCAAAGCCGGCGACGAACTCATTGTTACGGCACCGGTGAATGACTTCGCATTGCCGCCGCGCGCGCAGGATTTCCTGTTCATCGCCGGAGGCATCGGCGTGACGCCGATGATGGCGATGATCCGGCAGGTGATGGCGGAAGGTAAGCGCTTTCGGCTGTTCTACTGTTCACGGTCGCCGGAGACGACAGCCTTTCGCGAAGAGCTCGGCGCGCCGCAGTTCAAGGACATGGTTACCATCCATTACGACGGTGGCGACGTCTCGCGTTCGCTCGATCTGCGCCCGATCTTGGCGGAACGGAAAAACCGCGAGCATCTGTACTGCTGCGGGCCGCGCCCGCTGATGGAAGCAGTGCGGGCGATGACCGACCATTGGTCGCCGACCGCCGTGCATTTCGAGGCGTTCAGCGACGCGGAAACGCACAAAGCCAGCGACACGCCGTTCAAGGTAAAGCTTGCGCGCTCGGGCACGGTGCTCGACGTTCCGACAACGAAGACCATTCTTGAAGTCCTGCGCGACCACGGCCTCGACGTGCCGAGCTCGTGCGAAACAGGAACCTGTGGGACCTGCCGCACAAAGATGTTGGCGGGCGAAGCCGACCACCGCGATCTCGTACTGGCCGACCACGAGCGCAAGGATACGATCATGATCTGCGTCTCCCGCGCGAAAGGCGAGGAAATCACGATCGATCGCTAAAAGGCTTGCGCGCTTATTGCCGGATCGTTCTCAGATAATCGCGCACGGCACGCGCGTCATCGCTATTGAATTTGAATTCGGGCATGTCGGGGTGGCCAGCGGAAATGCCGCGTTCGAGCCGCCGCGGAAATTGGTCGAGATCAAAACTTCGGCCGAGCGTGCGGAACGGTGGCGCGCTTTTGTGCGGGCTGCTCCCCGATTTCCCGATTGCATGGCAAGGGGAGCAAAATTCCCTGACCAGGGCACGTCCGCGACTCGCTGGATCCTGCGCCTGAGCTGCGCAGACGCCTACTGCAAGTACAACGGGAAACCACAACGCTAACTTCATCGCAGCGACTTCCGCAAAAGTGGCGTTCCAAAAGGGATACGACCCCCCCTGACCGCCGGATTTCGAACACACCTCTTTCAAAGAAAAGAGGTATAAGTGTAGCCTACCTTCGCCTGAGGGGTTTTTTCTTGCTCTTTTTAATTGCGCCTTAACGGAAAGCATCCGTGCTGGGAATCACACGCTTGCATTTGTTCAGGCTACTGGCTGCGACACTGTGCGTCGCCGGTCTCGTCTGGCTTGGGATGGCGTATCTAATTCCAGCGCCGCCAACACAGATCGTAATAGGGACATCCCCCACGGGGGAGCACTATCATAATGTGGGCATGCGCTATCAAGGGATACTCGCGGCAGCAGATATGAAAGTTGAACTGCGTGTCACCAACGGCGCAAAAGAAAATTTAGGGCTTTTGAACGATCCGAATTCCGGGATTCAGATCGCGTTCATGCAGGGCGGAATCTCGAATGGCACCCTGGCACCCGACCTGATGTCGCTTGGCCGTATCGATCATCAGATTTTCTGGCTTTTCTATCCAACGGGCGAGACGCTGACCGATCTTGCGCAGCTCAGGGGCAAGCGCATCGGGCTCGGCGCTGAAGGCAGCGGCGATCGAGCGGTGTGCGAAAAAATTCTTGCTGTCGCCGGCATAACCTATGACAACACGACGCTGGTGACTGTCGCACCGGAGAATGTCATCAATAACCTTGACGGTGGAGCGATCGACGCGGTCTTTCGCAATTTTGCTCCGGAGTCCCCGGTCCTCGATGCGTTGCTGAGAGGCCCCCAGTACCGCCTCATGAATTTTTCCGAGGCTGAGGCGCTGACCCGAATCTTTCCCTATCTGGTTCGCCTGGTGTTGCCGAAAGGCGCCATTGACCTTGCGCGAAAAATGCCCGGTTCAGACACCGCTCTCGTCGCAACAACGAACGTCTTGCTGGCGCGCAAGGACATTCACCCGGCCGTGGTCGATCTTCTGGCGCAAACGACCTTACAGGCGCACAGCACGCCGGGACTTTTTCGAAAGGTCGGCGAATTTCCTACCGAGACCGATCCGGAATATCCCATTTCACAAGGAGCCCGCGATTTCTACAGAAATGGTCCCTC
>DASSSM010000323.1:0-2060 GCA_035708425.1 Pseudolabrys sp. | reverse complement strand
GTTGGTGCGGATTTCGGCGCTCTGGACGTCAGACACAGCGTTGGTGGCAAGCACAGTGGTGTTTGGTGCGAGTGCCTCGACTTCGTCAAGATGCACGGTCGGCGCATTGAAAACGTCGAGCTTACCGGCATACATGGGATGCTTGCGGCCAGCCTCGGTCAGGCGGATACCGCGGCCGAAGCCGATTTCGCGGCCCTTCGGATTCTTGCGAACACTACCGCCAGCTGCCGCAGTAATTACCTGGAGGCCCCAACAGGAGCCGAAAAGCGGTGTCCCGGTTTTGAGCGCCGCCCGCACCAATTCGATCTGCCGCATCACCTCCGGGCCGGCATTGTAAACATGTAGTCCCGAGCCGGTGATGGCGATGCCGTCATAGCCTTCGAGGGAGGAGCCCTCCGGTAATAGCGCAGCAGGGTCGCCGGGATAACAGATGTCCACCGCCACTCCGGGCAGGAGTTCGCGCAAGAGATCTGAATAACCCTTGCTCGCAACGGTGCCGCCGACCGCGACGTGATCGGCCAAGGTTTGCGGTGAATTGCCTTCGATGACGAGTAGGCGGGGCGAGGGCATTGGTTCTGGTTTCAGGTTCCCCGGGGGGCATCCAGGACGCGAACAAGCGGTCTCGATTTATTGGATATGGCTGTGCCGCGGCTTTTTTGCAATCGCAACAAATTTAGTGGCGCAAATTCGGGGTTAGCGCATTCCTGTTCTTGAGTGCGCCACATAAGCCGCCCATTGTTCTGGCGAAAGCGAATCAGCACGCAATGGCCGACTTCGACCTCGCCATCATCGGTGGCGGCATCAACGGCGCAGGCCTCGCCAGGGACGCCGCCGGCCGCGGCATCCGTGTGCTGCTTGTCGAGATGAACGATCTCGGATCCGGGACGTCGTCGGCCTCCAGCAAGATGATCCATGGCGGGTTGCGTTACCTGGAGCATGGCGCCTTCCGTCTCGTCCGCGAGGCGTTAAGCGAGCGCGAGGTGCTGTTACGGATGGCGCCCCATCTGGTGCGGCCAATGCGTTTCATGCTGCCGCCGCTGCCAGGCTTGCGCTCGGCCCTGCTGCTGCGCTTCGGGCTTTTTCTGTACGACGTGCTCGGCGCGCGCAAATTGCTGCCCGCCTCCCGTACGGCCGATCTGACGCACCACCAGGCCGGTCATCCGCTCAAGCGGGAATTCCGCTACGGGTTCGAATATTCCGACTGCTCGGTCGACGATTCCCGTCTGGTCGTGCTCAACGCGGTTGACGCCGCCGAACGTGGTGCCGTCATCCGGACGCGCACGCGCTGCACCCGTGCCGAGCGGCGGGAAGAATGGGAACTGGTGCTCAACGACCACGGCCGTCGCAGCGTTGCGACCGCGCGCGTGCTGGTCAATGCCGCGGGTCCCTGGATCGGAGGAGTGGCGGACACCATCATCCGGCAGCCGCTGGCGCGCGGCGTTCGGCTGATCAAGGGCAGCCACATTGTCGTGCGCCGTCAATTCCAGAACGATTACGGCTACATTCTGGAAGCGCCGGACCGGCGCGTGGTGTTTGTCCTGCCATTTGCAGATGATTTCAGCCTGATCGGCACGACCGACGAGAATTTTGTGGGAGATCTCAGCGCTCCCACACCGACACCGCATGAAATCAGTTACCTGTGCGACGTCGTCAATCGCTATTTCCGCAACGTCGTCACGCCCGATGAGGTGGTCCGGTCTTTTTCAGGCGTGCGGGCTCTCTACGACGACGGCTCCAACAAGCCGGAAGACGTTACCCGCGATTACGAGCTCGTTCTCGACAGTTGTGACGGCAAGGCGCCACTGCTCACGGTCTATGGCGGCAAGATCACCACTTACCGCAGGCTGGCGGAGGCCGCGCTGGCGCGACTCGGGCGCTATTTCGGCGCGTCGCGGCGCTGGACCGCGCAATCCACGCTTCCTGGCGGAGAATTTCCGCCCGGTGCGTTTGATTCACAGACAGACGAAGCGATGCAGCGTTGGCCATTTCTGTCCAGGCTGCACGCACGCCGGATGCTGCATGCCTACGGGCTGCGCATGGAAAGAATTCTCAAAGACGTG
>DASSSM010000322.1:0-9518 GCA_035708425.1 Pseudolabrys sp. | reverse complement strand
CCACCTCTCGCGCCCGCGGGGCGCGGCTTCGCACGCGCGCCATCACGGCGTCAATCGCAACGACAATGAGGCCCGCCACCAGCACCTGCCACCCCGGCCGGATACCCGCGTCGAAATTGAACACGGTCTCGAGCACGCGTTGCGGCGAAACATGAAATGCAATGCCGATTCCGATCGCCTCGCCCGCAAATGTGAGAAGCGAAACGACGATCGTGAGGCCGAGCAGGCTCAAGGTCGAAAGCTCGCTCCTGTCCTGCCACCAAGCGAGCACGCGGTAGCCGATCAGCCAGAGGAACAAACTCGCCGCGAAAGTCGGCACCGTCACGTCGGCCTTGGTCTGCTGGAAATAATGGATGAGGCCAAGCAGCGCGATCGCGTAAATCACCTGGTGCAGGCGCCGCCAGCGCAGGCCACCGAGGCGGCGCACCATGCCGTCGGTCGATGTCGCGGCCAGCGCCGCCAGCCCCAGCCACGCGATTGCACCGATGATCAGATAGACGCGGTGCGTGATCTCGTAAAAAAACTTGGCCGGGCTGTAGCTCTGGTCGGCAAAGAACAGCGCGAGATGTGCGGCGATGTAGCAGAAAGTCCCGACGCCCAGCATGCGGCGCACATCGATTAAATTGCCGTAGCGAAAGATGCGGCGGAACGGCGTCACCGCCAGCGTCACGCCGAGAAAGACCAGCGCCCAGAAGCCGGCGCGGTGAATGAGCTCGTTGAGCGGCCGGGCGCCGTGCGCGATCGCGCCCGCCTCGAATACCGCCTTGGCGAGCGGCATCAGCAGGAGCGCAAGCACGGCGAAACGCAGGACCGACAGGCGGCCGCGTCGGTCGCGCCACAATTGCCAGGAATGCGTCGCCGGTTCGTTCATCGCGCGCGCATCAGACACGGGTCGGCAAAACGACGCAAATCGATCGAAAATCCGCGCCGATTCATGGTTCCCTCGAAATATTCGGCCGTTTTCCTGCGCATTGCCACCGCGTCCAATTAACCTTTCGAATCGCGGGGCCGTGTTAGCATTTTCAAATCAGTTTGATTCGTCACACGCGATCACAAGCTTGCGTGCAGCCGTCTCGCCGCAACGGAACAAAATTACGCGGCCAATAATTACGGGAAGCGGAGGAGGAGCAGTAACAGACCACAGTGAGGCTGCGCCGGGGGATTTTTATGGAGGCCACCGATGTCGCGAGCTTGGTTACGCTCACTGCTTGTTTTCGTGCCTGCACTTCTCGTCGCCAATAGCGCATTCGCACACGACAGCTGGATCAATCGCGGCGGCTTCAAGAACGGCGCCGGCGAATGGTGCTGCGGCGACTACGACTGCAAGAGCTATACGCGGACGTCCTCCAACGCATCGGGCTGGATGGTCGAAGGCGAGCTTGTGCCATTCGACGAGGCCATGCCGATCGCTCCGCCGGACGGTCAGCTCACGATCTGCCGCAGACCCGACGGAACGCGGCGCTGCGTTTTCGGTCTCAAGCCCGGATTGTAGGATCAACGCCTAAGGCGTGCCCCGCATTGCAGGGGCAGCCTGCCTCAATTTCCGTCGCGCGCTTCGTCGTTATCATCCGCGCCGAAGCGAACGACGATGGCAATAATTGCGGCCGCACCGGCAAGGATGCAGGACGCGCCGATGTTGTCTGTGTTCATGAAATAGGCAACGCCGGCAAGAACAATCGCGCAGAAGGCACCCGACAGCGCCCAAAGGCCCAGCCAGTCGATCGAGTCGACCGCAGCCTGTCTGCGCGCTGGCACCGCTTTGACGCGGGCTTTGCGGGGCAGATGGATAGGCATGCGAACGTCTCCACTGGTCGTGTACCCTCCCCAGCAAATTCCGTGCCCACACTGATCTAACGCAAGTTTTCTTTGCAAGTTCCTTGCAAAGCTTGCCGCAAATTGATGCGACTGTTGATTCAAATGCGCGGCAGCGGCCGTCCCGTAGATTGCTTCGACGGAACTTTCACCCAAGCCTCACCGTCGAGCACGATCTCGCCCGCCACCGAGCATTTGCATGCCAGCCGCGCGCGCGACTTCTCGGGAATGAGCTCGGCCACTTCCACGCTGACATCGACAGTGTCACCGATTTTCACCGGCGCGCGGAAATTCAGGGTTTGCGAAATGTAAACCGCGCCGGGGCCGGGCAGCCGCGTGCCGAGCACGGCCGAGATCAGGCTCGCGGTGTAAAGGCCATGGGCGATGCGCGTGCCGAACGGTGTTTTGGCTGCGAAATGCTCGGACAGATGGATCGGATTGCGATCGCCGGTGACCTCGGCAAAGCCGACGACGTCGGAGGAATCGATGGTTTTCTTGAGCGTCTCGGTCATACCCACCGAGAGGTCCTCAAAATAAAGCATCTGCAGCGGCAACATTTTACGGGCCTGCGAGTTATTGGACCGGCGGTTGGGCTTGGGCAGTGTCCTGCAGTTCTTGCTCCACGCACATCGCCTCGTTTTCTGGGCTTTCTGCAATCATTCTTTTGGACACAATACCTGCCATGCTGCTCATTCGCTTCGCCATCAGTATCTTTGCTCTTACGTTGCTAGGCCTCGCCATATCGCTGAGCGTCGCGCAGAGCGAGCAGCAAACCAGCGCTGCCAAGGCAGCAACGCTCACCCATCAATAGATGGTTTGCGGCAGAGCCACCACAATGCGCCGATCAACGCCACATTGATCAGCGCAAGCAGCGTCAGAACGCCGATGGTGGCGTCAACGCCGCGCGATTCGATCAGCAAAGCTCCCGCAGACGGCGCCAAGGCCTGGATGATCAGGCTCGGAAACGCCAGTCTGCCCATCAGCCGCGGAAACCGAATTGGACCGAACAAAGCGAGCGGCAGCGTGCCGCGGCCGATCCATGAGATTCCGTATCCCGCGCCGTACAGCAGAATGATAATCAGCAGCGCGGGCACCGCGCCGTACAGCATCAGCAATCCGGCCGCCATCAGCGCGCATGACGCAATCATGGTCCAGACCGGATGATAGTGGTTGCCGAACAGGCGCTCGATAACACGCGCCCCGACCTGCGCCGGTCCGAAGAGCGTGCCGAGGCTAACGGCCACGGCGAAGTCGAGCCCCCTCGCCTGCAGGAAAATCAGCAGGTGCACGACCACGATCGAGCCGATGCCCGCCGCGATCGACAGCACGACGGCGAGCAGCGCAAAAATCAGCATTTCGTTGTTGATTGGCGCGGCCTTGCCGGCGTCGTGCTGTTCGCTCGCGCTGGCCGTTCCGGTGCCGGGCGCCGCGCGGACAACGGCCATCTGCAGCGGCAGGACCAGGAACAGATGCAACCCCGCATAGACAAAGCAGGCCGCTCGCCAGCCGGTATGCTCGATCATGAAGGCGCTGAGCGGCCAGCAGATGGTGCTGGCGAAGCCACCGAACAGCGTCAGATTGGTGATCGGCGTGCGCGCCTCATTGCCGTACATGCGGCCGAGCGCGGCGAAGACCGCGTCGTAAAGGCCGGTGCCCATGCCGAGGCCAATCAGCACCCAAGCGATGAGATACACCGGCAACGCGGGCGCAGCGCCAATGCCGGCAAGCCCCGCGGCGTAGAAAAGCGAGCTCGCAAACAGCACCGGTCGGCCCCCGCGTTTGTCGATGATGCGGCCGACCTGCGGGGAAATCAGGCCCGCAACCAGAAGCCCGAGCGAGGTGCCGGCAACGACGGTGCCGAGCGACCAGCCGGTTTCGGCGACGATCGGTTCGGCAAACACTGCAGGAAAATAAAACGAGGTGCCCCAGGCCAGAATCTGGCCAATGCCCAGCGCGGTTATGACGATGCGGCGGTCGAGCGGGGGGTGCAATGCTGACGACAAGGTCGGCCCGTCCTCAGGTCGTCGGCTCGCCGCCTTTGGCCGTAACTCCGCCGCTGGGCCGGACATCCCGAACCATGACCGTCTCCACGAATCTATGCGTAGGCAATCTACACAAATGGCCGCCATTAGCAGCTTTGTTGCGTTGCAACATAAATTCGCGGGGTTTTTCCCGGCCTGTGGTGGCAAAAAATGAATTATTCCTTTAAAAACTGTAACTTAAGGTATGCAAATTTCGCGTAGCTGCGGCGCAACAATGTTGCTTTTCCTGCGTGCGAACATCCTTATGTTTCTTTCGAACAATCGACCGGCACAGAGCCGGACCCAAGGAAAGAAGGACTGCCATGATTGCCGCACTCGTCCGCTTCATCCAGGAGTGGAAGCGTTACAATCGAAGCCTGAACGAGCTGTCGCGCCTGGGCGACCGCGAGCTGGCCGATATCGGTATCAGCCGTTCGGACATTCCGCGCGTTGCCTGGAACGCTGCGCACCGCAGCTAACCGAGCACGCCGCTCGTCTAATCGAAAAACGCCCGCGGGTTTCCGCGGGCGTTTCGTTTTTTGCGGCCTGCGGAACATTGCGGCTTGCCGGCCTTGAGCCTATGCATCACCGGATGACATCGGGTCAGATCAAAGCCGTTCACGTCATCGGCAGCGGCCTCGCGGGCTCGGAAGCAGCTTGGCAACTCGCGCAGGCAGGCGTTGCGGTCATGCTGCACGAAATGCGGCCTGAACGAAGTACGCCGGTTCACAAGACCGATCGCTGCGCGGAGCTCGTCTGCTCAAATTCGTTTCGTTCCGACGACGCGGAACACAACGCCGTCGGTCTGCTGCACGAGGAAATGCGGCGGCTCGGCTCCCTGATCATGCGCGCCGCCGATGCAAACCAGGTACCGGCCGGCGGTGCTCTGGCGGTCGACCGTGACGGGTTTTCCGAGGCGGTGTCAGCAGCCCTTTCCGCACATCCATTGATCGAGCTCCAGCGAGGAGAAATCACCTTACCGCCAGACGATTGGGACAGCGTCATCATCGCAACCGGCCCGCTGACGTCTCCCGGCCTGGCAATGGAAATCGGACGGTTGACGGGCGAGCAGCAACTCGCGTTTTTCGACGCGATCGCGCCGATCGTCCATCGCGACAGCATTGATCTCGATCAGGCCTGGTTCCAGTCGCGCTACGATAAAGCTGGTCCCGGCGGATCCGGAGCCGACTACATCAATTGTCCGCTGACCCGCGAACAGTATGAGGCATTTGTTGCAGCTTTGCTGGCAGCGGACAAAACGAGCTTCCACGAATGGGAATCATCGACGCCCTATTTCGACGGCTGCCTGCCGATCGAGATCATGGCCGAGCGCGGTCCCGAGACCCTACGGCATGGGCCGATGAAGCCGTTCGGCCTCACAAATCCGCACTGTCCGGGTGAAAAGCCTTACGCCGTGGTCCAGCTGCGTCAGGACAACAAACTTGGCACCTTGTTCAACATAGTCGGCTTCCAGACCAAGCTCAAACACGGGGAGCAGGTGCGCGTGTTTCGCACCATTCCGGCCCTGCAGAATGCCGAATTCGCGCGTCTCGGCGGCCTGCACCGGAACACGTTTCTCAACTCACCGAAACTGCTTGATGAGACATTGCGGCTAAAGACCAACAAACGTTGGCGGTTTGCCGGGCAGATCACCGGCTGTGAGGGTTATGTGGAATCCGCCGCGATCGGGCTATTGGTGGGCCGCTTCGCTGCAGCCGAGCGGCTCGGCGAAGCAATCGCCGTCCCGCCGTCGACGACAGCGCACGGCGCGCTGCTCATGCATATTACCGGCGGCCATATTGAAACCATCGATGCCGGCCCATCGTCGTTCCAGCCGATGAACGTGAATTTCGGCCTGTTTCCGCCTTTGGCGGAGGCGCCGACCTTCGACCGCAAGAGCAAGCTTGGCCGCTCAACGGCGAAAGCTCTGGCACGCAAGAGCGCCCTCACAGCCCGCGCGCTTGCCGATCTCGATCGCTGGATCGGCAACAGCGCGGCGGTGGCCGCCGAGTGACTAGCGGCCAATCCGTTCGAGCGCTTTCGCCGCTCGCCAGATGCGCCACTGCGCCCGCCAGGCCGGCAGCTCTGGTGGCTGAAACGGTTGATACGCAGTGCGCTCCATCGCGTTCAACCATGGCCGGAGCGGCGCCAGGGACACGAAGGCAGGCCATATTTTCTCAGAAATACCCGCGCTCATTTCCGCTATGCGCGTGACATGACGGCGCGCGCGAAGGCGGAGTTCGGCGAGAACCGTGCGCAATTCAGGGCTCGCTTGCATCGCAAAGACATCGTCCGGTCCGACAC
The DNA here is from genome assembly GCA_035708425.1 of Pseudolabrys sp. Lineage (GTDB taxonomy): Bacteria > Pseudomonadota > Alphaproteobacteria > Rhizobiales > Xanthobacteraceae > Pseudolabrys. Next base: position 3,381 of record DASSSM010000322.1, on the reverse strand, counting down.
CGTATTGCCGGAGCATGTCCAGAGGCAAAAACAGCTGGCGGCGCGCAGCGTGATGCGGCAGCAAAGCGATGACATTCGCGATCGTCTGAGCTTGTCCGGCCTCGATAGCATTTTCCTCCGAAGCCTCGCCAAGGATCCTTGTCGCGCAATCAAAAATCGCGCCGGCCGTGTTTGACGCATAGGATTGAAGGGCTGCCAATGTCGGCATCGGCTCATCGTAAATGTCGAAGCGGCGCGCTTCCACCAGATCAATGAGCTTCGCCGCCATCAGGCGATGCCGCGCCAATGTCGCAATCAGGGACGCCGCGACCGGATTTGCCACCGCCTCACCCGCGCGTTCGCCCTCCAGCACCTCGCGCCACCATTGCAGCCTGATCTCACCGGGCATCGGTTCACGCGCGAGGTCCCGAATGCGGGAGATTTCGATGTCGAATGCATAAAGCGAGAACAGCGCAGGGCGCCGGTCGGCCGGCGCAAACAATGCCGCGAGATATCTGCCGCGGTCGGCCTCGCGCACCAACGCCGCGCAATATTTGTCGTTCTCGTCCATCCGGAAGAGTCTAGCGCGTGAGTTACGCGACGGCGATCAGCCCAGCGCCGAAACGGCGGTTTTCTGCCAAAAGGATGTTGTAGGTGCGCACGGCCGCGCCGGTCGGCATCGTATCGACCGCTAGCGACAGATCGCGGAAGCGTTGGCGCAAGACCTCGGGCAGCGGCCAAGGATCGCGACCGGCCCCGATCAGGAAGAAGTCGAGCGTCTGCGCCCGGTCGAACACCGCGGCGAGCGCGTCCTCATTCAATTGTTTTAGATCGCCGACCGGCCAAGCCCAGATCCCGTCGGGAAAGCAAAGGAGCGAACCTCGATGCGACATCCCGCCAAAGCGGAATCCGCCATCGCCATACGCGTCGATCAACGCAGGCTGCGGCAAATGCGGCGCATCGGCGCGGCCGCCAGACGTCATTACTTATCCCGGTCCGGAGCGCTGAGAGAATCTCGGCCTGTCCCGACTCCGAGGTAGATCAGGATCGGCGACGCGATAAACACAGAGGTGTAGGTACCGACCAGCACCACGCCAAACATCATGGTGGCGGTGAAGCTGTGGATCGCCTGCCCGCCGAAGAGAAGCAGCGCAAGCAACGCCAACGACACGGTGACGTGCGTAATGACCGATCGCGACAGGGTCTGGTTGACCGAAGCGTTGAGCAGGTCCGGCATTGGCATCTTGCGGTACCGCCGCAGCATCTCGCGGATACGGTCATAAATAACGACAGTGTCATTAAGCGAATAGCCAAGAATCGTGAGCAGAGCCGCGATGCTCGTGAGGTCGAAGTCGATCTGGGTGACCGACATGAAGCCAATCGTGAGCACAATATCGTGCACGTTGGCAATCATCGCACCAAGCGCAAATTGCCATTCGAAACGGAACCACAGGTAGATCAGGATCCCGACGATAGCGAGCATCAGGCCGACCACGCCGTAGGACAACAGCTCCCCGGAAACGCGCGGCCCAACGACCTCGACACGCCGATACTCAACCTGGTCACCGAGAGCGCCACGCACCTTGCGAACCGCTTCCTGCTGCGCGGTTTCGCCGCCAGGCTGTTCTGCAATCCTGATCAGCACGTCGTTCGGCGCTCCGAACTGCTGTAACTGCACCTCACCGAGGCCGAGCGATCCGAGGGCGGAGCGCATTTTTGCAAGGTCGGCGTCGCCAACCTTCGACTGCACCTCGATCAACGTGCCGCCCTTGAAATCGATGCCGAAATTCAATCCGTGGAAGAAATAGAGCGAAATCGCAATGATCGACAGCAGCGCCGACATTGGAAAACTGATGCGCCGGAAACGCATGAAGTCGAATTTGGTGTCGTCGGGGACGATACGAAGCAGGCGCACGGAGCGGGGTCCTCAGATGGGTACGCGTTGCGGGCGCCGCCAGCGCACCCAATAGGCAACGATCAGCCGCGTCAGGGTGAACGCCGTAAACACCGTTGTGATGATGCCGATGCCAAGGGTCACTGCGAAGCCGCGCACTGGGCCAGTGCCGATATAGAACAGCACCGCGGCGGCGATGAAGGTCGTGATGTTCGAGTCGAGAATGGTCGCAAGCGCACGCGTAAATCCGGCGTCTATTGCGTTGATCGGCGTCCGTCCGCCCCGGACTTCCTCGCGAATGCGCTCGTAGATCAGCACGTTGGAATCGACCGCGATACCGACCGTGAGCACGATGCCGGCAATGCCGGGAAGCGTCAGCGTCGCATTGAGCATCGACAGGATGCCGAAGATCATGGCGACGTTGATCGCCACCGCGATATTCGCAAACAGGCCGAACAGCCCGTAAGTGACAAGCATAAAGACAATCACCATGGCCGCGCCGACATAAGATGAGAGCTTGCCCTTGGCGATCGAATCCTGCCCGAGCCCGGGGCCGACCGTGCGTTCTTCGATGATCGTGAGGGGGGCTGGCAGCGCGCCAGCGCGCAGCAGAATAGCGAGGTCATTGGCGCTCTCGACCGTGAAACTGCCGGAAATCTGGCCGGAACCGCCAAGAATGGGTTCACGAATGACAGGCGCGGAGATTACCTGATTGTCGAGGATGATCGCGAACGGCTTGCCGACATTCTCCTGCGTCACTTGCGCGAACTTGCGCGCGCCGGATGTGTTGAATCGGAAATTGACGACCGGCTCGCTAGTGCGTTGATCGAAGCCTGGTTGGGCATCGGTCAGGTCGCCGCCAGACACAAGGATCCGTTTTTCGACCAAATAAGGTGTTCGTGGCTGCGTGGAACTGTAAAGAATTTCGTCTTCGGGCGGCGCCCGCCCTTGCAGCGCCTGCTCGGCCGGCATTGATACGTCCACCATGCGGAAATCGAGCTTGGCCGTCTTGCCAAGAATTTCTTTCAACCTGGTTGGATCCTGCAGACCCGGTACCTGTACGAGAATTCGATCAATCCCTTGCCGCTGAATGAGCGGTTCGACGGTTCCGAGCTCGTTTACGCGCCGTTCGATGATTTGAATCGATTGCTCGACCGACTGCCGGACCCGCTCGACAAGAGCCGGCTCGGTGACCGTCAGCCGAACCAGGTTACCTGGCTCGGTTCTTATATCGAGGCTCCGCTGGCCGGTGGTATTGAGTATTCCGCCGAGAGGTTGAGACAGTTCGCGAAGCTTCTCGACAGCCTGATCGAAATTACTGACTTCGCGAATGCGCACCTCGACGCTGTTGCCACGGACGACAAGCCCCGTATAGCCAATGCGCGGGCGCGCATCGAGCAGCACACGGCGGACATCATCACGCAGGGCCTCGAGTTTTTCCTTGCGGACTGCGGCGCTGTCGACTTCAAGCAAGATATGCGAACCGCCCTGGAGATCCAGACCGAGGA
>DASSSM010000321.1:0-3883 GCA_035708425.1 Pseudolabrys sp. | reverse complement strand
CCGCTTTATCACTTACACTCTCTACGCGTTCCCGATGATGGTGGTGTCAGTTGCGATCTGCCATGTCTATGTCTGGTGGCGGTACTTTTAGGCGGTCTGAGTTCAGGCAACCGTGACAGGCCGTGCTTGACCCGATCCCCGCATTGGGCAGATTCGGCACGAGAAAATCGCAGCAACGGACGGCATCATGCGCCCCGCCATACCCATTTTATCTGCGCTCGCCTTTGGCGTTTTTTTTGCCGGGCCCGCCGAAGCGGCAACCTGCCGCAACACCGGCAGCTTCGAAAAATGGCTTGCGGACTTCAAAAAGGAGGCCCTCTCACAGGGAATTTCGCCGTCGGTGCTTGCCGATGCATCGCCCTATCTTCAGTTCGAACAGCGCATCGTCAACCGAGACCGCGCACAGGGCGTATTCAACCAGTCATTCCTGAAATTCTCCGACCGGATGATCGCCGGCTACCGGATGCAGACCGGCCAGCAGCAAATGAAAAGTCATGCCGCGCTGTTCGCTCGGGTGGAAAAGGAATTCGGCGTACCGGCACCTATCCTCACTGCGTTCTGGGGCCTGGAAAGTGATTTCGGCAAGAACACCGGCAAAAGCAACGTATTCGCGGCCATCACGACACTCGCCTATGACTGCCGGCGACCGGATTATTTTCGGCCGCAACTTTTCGATGCTTTACGCATCGTGCAACGTGGCGACCTGACGATCGACGAGATGCAAGGCGGCGACTGGGCGGGCGAACTCGGTGCCATGCAGTTCACGGCATCCGATTACTACAAATACGCCGTCGACTACGATGGCGATGGCCGCCGCAACCTGGTCAAGAGCACGCCGGACACGATCGCGTCGGCAGCGAACTTTCTGAAAAACCTGGGCTGGAAGCGCGGCGAGCCATGGCTTGAGGAAGTCAGGCTGACGCAAGAGTTGCCGTGGGATCAGGCCGACCTGGCCATCCAGCATCCTCGTTCGCAATGGACGGCCTGGGGCGTGCGTTCCGCGCACGGCGCATTGCCGGCGGATGGGGCGAAGGCATCCTTGCTGCTGCCGATGGGCCGCCGCGGACCGGCGTTTCTGGCTTACGACAATTTCCAGGCATTGCTCGGTTGGAACTCCTCCATGGTCTACGTCACGACCGTGGCCTATTTCGCAACCCGGCTCGCGGGGGCGCCGCCCGTCAACCGAGGCGATCCCGACATCGAAGTTCTGCAGCCGGAGCAGGTCATGGAGTTGCAGCGTCTGCTGACACAGCAAGGTGACGACATTGGCGACATCGATGGGAAAGTCGGCTCCAAGACGCGTGTCGCTGTCAAGAAAGCGCAGTTGAAAGTCGGACTGCCCGCGGATTCTTACCCGAGCACCGAGCTGATCGAACGGCTGCGGGCGCGCGCCTCGAGGCGGTAGCGGGAACTTCGGCAAACACCGACCAATATTATTAAGGCCCGTTCATCTTCGATCACATCCGAATGATCGACCGCCGGGTTGGTGAACCCTCGTCCGTTTAACCAGTTGAATGACGGAACTTAAGTTCCGCGCTGGTGGAGGACGGACGATGATGATTTTGGGTGGACGAATGGCGTTGGCCGCCGCGCTGGCCATCGCGGTTCCGATGACAGCTGCCGCACAGGACCCCAGAGCTAAACCCGGTGCGGCACCACACGCCGCGCCAGCACGACCCGCGGCCCCGGCCGCGCGGCCTGCCGCGCCACAGATGGCACCCCGCGCTGCGCCGCAGATGGCACCGCGCGCCGCGCCGCACGTTGCGGCTCCGCGCAACGCGCCACCGCAAGTCGCAAGGCCGCAAGTTGCAAGACCGCAAGCCCCGCAAATGTCGGCACCGCACATCGCGCGCCCGTCGGCGCCGAACGGGCCGAGGCCAAATTTTGCGGCCCCGCAACGCCACCAGGCGCCTGCTGTGGTCAACCGCAACGTTCAACAACAGCAGCGGCATGTTCAGCAAGAGCGCCACATCCAGCGACAACAGCTGCGTGCAGAACGCCAGCGTCAGCTCGCGCCGGCCGCGCAGGCAAAGCAAAATGCGCCGAGCGCGCAAGCGAGGACAAACGCGCCGAACGCGCAAGCCAAGACCAATCTGCAGACGCAGCGGCAGCAGCAACTCAATACGCGGCAACAGTTGCGGGCTGAACGCGCCTTGCAGCGCCGCGAAGACCGCGAGTTGCGGCGTGTTCCGGCCGCGCAGAGAGCCCAGCGGCGGGACGAGATTCGGAATGCCCGTCAGCAGCGCGCATTGAATCGGCAACAGCTTGTGCAGCCCAATGCGGCGCAGGCGCAGCCGAATGCGCGTGCGCAACGTGCGAACCGCCGTGATGGTGCTGCGCGCGTAACCCAGGATGCGGCGCGGCGTGGCCGGTTTGCCGCGCCATTCGCCGCGCAGGCCGCCAACATCAGCGGGCGTCACCGCTTCGCACATCTCGCAGCGCATCGCGCCTGGCGTCACGGCCACCGGGCAGCCTTCGTGGCGTGGTACGGGCCGGTGTTCTGGCCCTACGCCTATTCTGACGTCTTTGACTACACGTTCTGGCCCTATGGTTATGACGATGGCTACTGGGCCTATGTCTACGACGACTTCTTTGACGGCGTGTTCTGGGGCGAGGCCGGACCGCCCGAGGAATATGCCTATGCAGCGCCGTCCCCGCGGGCGTCTTACGGTTCTGCTTCTGCTTCCCGTCCAAACTACGCTGCGGTTCGGGACCTTTGCAGGCAGCCCGGCAGTGGGGTCACGGCGTGGCCGTTCGCAGAAATCGAACGCAAGGTCGGACTCAACGCGGAGCAGAAGGACCTCCTCGGCGAGATCCGCAAGGCAAGCCAGGATGCCGCCGCCGTGTTCAAAGCCTCATGTCCGCCGGATGATGCGTTCCCGCTGACGCCTCCCGGCCGCCTCGATGCGATGACGGCGCGGCTCGAGGCAACGCTTCAGACCGTGCAGACGGTGCGGCCGGCGCTCGAGAATTTCTACGCGTCGCTCAGCGACGAGCAGAAGGAGCGCTTCAACGAGCTCGGCCCGAAGCCCACCGCCGCTAATGCAGAGGCGCGCGAGGCGGCGCACGCCGCGGATTCCTGCAAGCAGCCCAAGCCGGGTCTCGCCAACCTGCCGATCGAGAAGATCGAGGACGTGATCAATCCGACCGAAGCGCAGGAGGCCGAGCTGAACAAGCTGCAGGATGCGGCCAGCAAGGCGGTCGAGATCATGCAGGCAGCGTGCCCGGATGAGACACCGCTAACGCCTCCGGGCCGGCTCGACGCCATGGAAAAGCGCCTGCAGTCGATGATCGACGCCGCCAACACCGTGAAGCCGGCGCTGCAAAGTTTCTACTCGTCACTCAGCGGCGAGCAGAAAGCCCGCTTCAACCGGATCGGCCAGCAGCTGTCGCAGTCGAATGGCTAACAAAGCAAGAAACGAAAAGGGGGCCGACACGGCCGCCCTTTTTTATTTCATGGCATCAGGCCTATTCAGCCGCGATGCGAACCTCCGGTGCCGCCGCCTTGATGTCCGGCGTGACGTGCTTCTCGAACTTGGCGAAGTTCTTCTGGAACATGGCGACCAGATCGCGCGCGGTCTTGTCGAAATCCGCCTTGTTCTTCCAGGTCTTGATCGGGTTCAGCAGATGCGGCTCGACACCCTTCACCGAGGTCGGCACGGAGAAGCCGAAATAAGGATCCGTCCGGAAATCGGCGTTCTTGAGCGATCCGTTGAGAGCGGCGGTCACAAGCGTACGCGTCGCCTTGATCGGCATGCGCCGGCCCTCACCGTACTTGCCGCCGGTCCAACCCGAGTTGACCAGCCAGACGTCGACATTGTGCCTGCTGATGTAATCGCGCAGCAGATCGGCATAAACAGACGGATGCCGCGGCAGAAACGGC
>DASSSM010000320.1:0-2155 GCA_035708425.1 Pseudolabrys sp. | reverse complement strand
CAAGGCCGCGGTGCGTACACTGGCAACGGCGTCGGCCCCACGCGCCGACGGGATTTGGCCCGCCAAAGCGGGGCGAATCACGCGCGTCTCGATCGCGCGGTAGTTGGCGAGCCCGCGCGCGTGCGTGTCGCCATAACCTTTGATCAGACGTGCGCATTCGGCGACTTCCAGCGCCAACTCGGTAGAATGTTTCACGGCCTCGCGGATCAGCCAGAGCCAGTTGTCGATTTGTTGCTGTTCCTGCTTGTAGCGGTAGCCGTAGGGCCGCAGGAAACGAAGCTTGGCGAGCAGCCAGAAGCGCAGGTAGCCGCTGATCGAGGTGGAATTGATCTCCATTCCGAAATAAACCCGGCCAAGCCAACCTTTGCGCTCCGCCAATCGAAGGATGGGTTGCGCCAGGAACGACGGAAGCAATTGGCAAAGTTCTTCAATACCGGGCTTGAGAAAATCGTGAACGGAAAACGGCTCGCCATTCGCGCGCAGCTCCTCGCGCGCAATGCGCTGCATGCGGGCCGGCGCGATCTTGGCCTGCGCTACGCGGACGACGTCTTCGTAAGACATGCGAACAGCAAGGTGTCGCGCAACTTCCTTCAGTAGCTTGCCTTGTGCTCCCATCGCCTGATCATCCGCGATGATGGGCCGCAGGCGATCGAGATAAAGCCGGCCGTAGGCGACATTCTGGTAATTGATAAGGCGCCGCACACCTTCGAGCCCGGTCGCCTGCGCGACGGCCGGAAACGTACGTGCCACCTCGTGCTCAACGAACGCCGGCGTTGCAGCCGCCTTGTTCTTTTTTTCGGAAAGCTTCGCAGGCTGAAGTTTTGCACGAGCGGCATCGTAACCGGCACGGAAGCCTTTAAGATTGCTGTCGACCGCCTTGCCATCCTCGCGAATGGCCGCCTCGAATTGTTCGCGCGCGAGCGGCAGCCGTCCGCAGCCGGCGATAGCGCCGAGCATCACCGCATTAATGATCGAGCCGCTTTGCTTTGCCAGTGCGTCCATGTCGACGAGGAGGGCGTCTTTCGCATGCTCGTTGATGATCTTGATGAGCTTGTCCCGATCGAAGCGTCCGTCACCCATCGCGATCTTTTCATCCATCGCGTAGAAGCGGCTCAAGGAGCTGATGACGTGCGTGCGGTCCGGCGTGACGAAGCCGTTTGCGACCGTGCGGCCGGATTCCAGCAATTCGCTTGCCACTGCGATGTCGATATCGCCCACGCCGGGCGTCAGCGCGAGCACGGGGCGCTTGCCGTTGAGGTCGGCGATCCTGGCCGGGAGGATCTCAACATAATAAGTCGTGGCGCCGGTCCGCTGTGCGACGCCCGGAATAGAGGTGCTCTGCACCGGGAAACCGGCTTGTGCCGCCGCCGATACGATCCACTGCGTCAGCACGCCGCCGCCTTCGCCGCCCAGCGCGGCGATCAGCATCGTTATCGGGCGAGCCGACGTCATGCCACGCTCTCGCCGGCGTAGCCGCCGAACCAGCCGATCACCCTCTGCCGCAGCCGGTGTTTAAACCGGTCGCGCCAGGTCGCATTGCGAATGATTTCGGCACGATAAAACGACGGGCACAAGACCGCGGCGTGCGCGACCTCGCCGCACAATCCGCAACCGACGCAGCTTTCGATCACGGTGGCCACCGGATCCGTCCGCAACGGATCGGGCGAGGGCTTCACCGTCAGCGAGGGGCAACCGGACAGGCGTATGCACGAATGATCGCCCGTGCATATTTCGTCATCGACGCCGTAGCGCGTGCGCGTGACACGCTCGCCGCGCTTGAGCTTCTCGGCATCTTCCGCGCGCACGCGGCGCTGGCGCGCGAGCTGGCATTCGCCGTCCGCAATGATGACCTTCAGGCCGCGTTCCGCGGTTTTCATTGCCTCTTTCAGCGTCTCCACCATCGTGCTGACGCTGTAGGTGCGCACCGTACGCAGCCATTTCACGCCCATCGCGCGCAAAGTCTGCTCGATGCCCATGCCGGGTGCCGGGCCTTCCTTGCTGGCCGTGCTTGACGGGATGTATTGCTGACCGGTCGCGGACGCGTAGCCGTTCTGCATCACGATCAGAACGCCGTCGCCTTTGTTGAAAAGATTGGATGCGACGCCGGTGATCAGTCCGTTATGCCAGAAGCCGCCGTCGCCCATGACCGCGATCG
>DASSSM010000319.1:0-9811 GCA_035708425.1 Pseudolabrys sp. | reverse complement strand
AGTGCAAAATGCGCTTGCACACAGCCCTGTGCACAGCGCAGCGCTGTCCGAATCAGTGGGCGATGAAGGGTCCGAGCACGTCGCCGATGTCATCGCGTACCACCAGATCGGCGAGATCGTCGAAGTCGGTGGGCTCACGATTGATGATGACGAGCGTCGCGCCGGCTCGCTTCGCCGTCAGAGGAAATCCCGCCGCCGGCCACACGACCAGGGACGAGCCGATAGCGAGAAAAAGGCTGCAATTTCTGGCTAATTTGTCAGCCCGCTCCATGGCTTCAGCCGGCATCGCCTGGCCGAAGGAAACGGTTGCGGTTTTGATGTAGCCACCGCAGTCGCAGTCGGGAGCGCGATTGCCCGCGGTCTCGAATTTTTTTCTCACCCATGGCAACTCGTAGCGCTCACCGCAGTCGAGGCAGGTGGCGTAGGTGGTGTTGCCATGCAGCTCGACGATGTCCTTCGCTGCAATGCCCGACGCCTGATGGAGATTGTCAATATTCTGCGTGATCAAGCCCCGCACCTTGCCCGCGCGATAGAGACTCGCGATTGCCCGATGGCCGCGACCGGGTTTCGCCCCACCAAATTGGTCCTCCATGGCGAAGCGCCGGCGCCAGGACTCGTCCCGCATCTCCTGATCCGTCATGAAGGCGTCGAACGGGATCATCTTGTTCTTCGACCAAATTCCGCCGGGAGAGCGAAAGTCGGGGATACCGCACTCGGTGGAGATCCCCGCCCCCGTGAATGGGACGATCGCCTGGGCCTCCTCGATCAAATCACGGAGGCTGGAGATTGCCGTTGGAAGATCGGGTGCAATCATAGCTATATAATGAGTGCCATCTGTCAGTCAGTGAGGTCTAGCCCATGCGATATCTGCACACCATGCTTCGCGTCCGTGACCTGGACGCCGCTCTCGATTTTTATTGCAACAAGCTCGGCCTGAAAGAAACGCGCCGGCGCGTCGACGACAAAAACCGGTACACGTTGGTATTCCTGGCCGCTCCCGGCGACGAAAAGCTGGTCGAGGATGGCAAAAAAATCGGCCGTCCGGGACTAGAAGTCGAGCTCACCTACAACTGGGATACGGAAGACTACGGCGAGGCCCGCTATTTCGGGCACCTCGCCTACGAAGTCGACGACATCTACGAGACCTGCGACCGCCTGATGAAGGCCGGCGTCACCATCAACCGGCCGCCGCGAGACGGGGTCATGGCCTTCGTGCGCTCGCCCGACAGGCATTCGATCGAATTGCTGCAGAAGGGCTCGCCCAAGCCGCCGCAGGAACCGTGGAAATCGATGGGAAACACCGGAAAATGGTAGGCGGCATTCGCTTGCCGCTGGCGACGAAGGCCTTTATATCCCCCGAAACTTTGCTCATTCGGCCCGGCAGCTGGCTCTGGCCGATCGACGGCTATGCGCCCTTCGTCTAGAGGCCTAGGACACCTCCCTTTCACGGCGGTAACAGGGGTTCGAATCCCCTAGGGCGCGCCAGTAAAATCAACGTGCCCGCTATCGCGATATGATGATTTGACCACCGACTTTCCGAAAAAAATATGAGCGGGCAGTCGTGGTGTCGGGACCAGCTATGAGACATGACGCCCCCTTCTTTGTGCTCTGCCTGTTAGTCATTGCGGCACTACTCATTAAAGACGCGCCCCGGCCCATAGCTACCGAAGACAAAAACGCACCTGTTGCTAAAGAAGATAAGGCACCTGCAGCTAACAAAGATCAGCCGCCGGTGGCGAAGCAAAATACGGAAGGCGATGCGGGTCCGCAGGCCGTTGGGTCCGTCGGTAAGCCGGGCTTGACGCCAAACTGTGAAAAGGAATTGCGGCGTACAACCGATTTATTACGGTTTTTCGCTAATAGAATTCAGGGTGGTGAGGACACACAATCGGTCCTTGCTGACATGAGACAGCAAGAGAGAAAAATATCGGCAGTTTGTGACTAATGTCTCGCTACAAAGGCCAACTAAGACTTTCACGGCGGTAACAGGGGGTTCGAATCCCCTAGGGCGCGCCACTCAGTCGCCTGCGGAAAATTCCTGCTGGACGTTCAACGAGCCAACAGTCGCCTTTTCGAAAGCGCGCTTGAGGCAAATCAGACCGGGGTCGGCCGCGCGTCCGATCTGTCCCATCATCGTCAGCCATTCCTCGTCCGAAGCTTCGGCTGCGTACCGTTGCACCGCGGCCTTGGCATAGGCCGCGAGATCGAGACCTTCCGCTTCTGCCCGCTCCCTCATCACCGCAAGCAATCGCAGGTCGCCGGCACCCAAAATGACTTCAGCCGCCTCGCCATCATCTTCCAGCCTGTTCAAAATGTCGCCGAGCAGCATGGCTGTGAAATCTCAGTGGACGCGCAGCGCTTCCGCGCTCGCAAGTTCGATACCCTCAATGCGCGCAGCCGACGCGAGCCTGGCAACATATTGGGCATTGGCACGGCGCTGGACGCTTTCACGCAAATAGTCGGCAATATGCTCTGCAACCACTTCATAGGGCAGCACGCGACCGTCGATCTTGCGCTCGAGCCGGATAATGTGGAAGCCATAGCGGGTCGCAACCGGTTCCGCGCAAAGCTCGCCTGGTGCGAGGGCTACGAGTACACGTTCAAATTCCGGCGTTGTTTGCCCTTTGGTGAGCTGGCCAAGATTTCCGCCCTGCTCCGCCGAAGTGCATCTTGAATAGTCCCTGGCGCACGCCGCAAAGCAAGACGGATCCTCCCGCAGTTTGGCAAGGACAGCGGCAGCATCCGCACGGGCTTTTGCATAGTTTTCGCGATCGTCCGGCAGCGCCGCAAAAAGAATGTGCGACGCCTCGTAGATATCGGGTGAACGGAAGCGTGTACTGTTTTTTTCGTAATACCGCCGACAGGTTTCGTCGTCCGCCCCGGGCACCGTTACTTCCTGCTCGACGACGGCGCGCATGAGCGCTTCGTCTTCTGTTTCCCGCCGCCCGGCTTCGTCGGAGATAGGTTCAGGCGCCAGACCAAGGTGCTTGGCGCGCTGCAGCAGCAATTCCCTGATGACCAGCGCACGCGCGGCCTGCTGCCAGGCGGCGATCGGCTTTTCCGCCGGATGATGCTGCATCTCGCGTTGAATGGCATCGCGCGCGATCGCCACTCCATTGACGCTGACCGTCACGGGCTTTCCCGCCGGAAACTGGACATGCACCGAGCAGGACATGCGCCTACTCCGCCGGAACCGGACGGCCGCGCGAAGCTGTCTCGCGGCGCCCATCGCTGCGCACGACCTGATAGCCGCGCCGGCCGAGATACCAGATCGGCGCGCTCCAAACGTGCACAAGGCGGGTAAACGGGAAGACGAGGAAGAGCGTCATGCCCAGGAACAGATGCGCCTTGAAGATCGGATGCGCATTCGCGATGAGGTCGGCGACGCCCGGCTGCAGCGTGAGAATTCCCTGCGCCCAGGTCATGAACTTGACCATCTCATGACCGTCAAGATGGTTGAGCGAAACGCCGATCGTCGCAAGCCCGAGGATGAGTTGCGCATAAAGCAGCAGGAGGATCGCTATGTCGCCGAATGACGAGGTCTTGCGGATCCGCGAGTCGAAAAGCCGGCGATGGACCAGCAGCGTCATGCCGATAAAGCAGAACACGCCGGCGACACCGCCGATGATTATCGCCATCCATTGCTTGAAGGTGTGCGAAATGCCCAGCGCATCGAAGATCCCGATCGGCGTCAGCAGACCGACGAAGTGACCGAAGAAAATGACGAGAATGCCGACGTGAAACAGGTTCGAGCCCCAGGCCAGTTGCCGGCGGCGCAAGAGCTGGCTCGATCCGCTGCGCCAGGTGTATTGCTCGCGATCGAAACGAACCCAGCTGCCGAGAAGAAATACGATCAGGCAGAGGTACGGATACCAGCCGAACACCGCATAATTGATCAGATCGCGCATGGGACTGTCCTCACTGGCGCGGAGTGGATCTTGAGGGGCTTGCGACGCCGGGCGCCGGACGCATGGCGCCGCGGACACGGGCGACAAGGCCGTCCTTGCAGCCGTCGCCTGAGCCGGGTCCGAAATTGACCGGCTCATCTTCCCAGGCGGCATCAAGGGCGGCCAGATCGGTGGCATCCGGGTCCGGCGACAGAAGCAATGCCGAAACCTCCTCGTCCTTCGGCTTCGCCGCGGCCAGTGCAATCAATGCGCGAAGCACGGCTTCGTAGGGTGACTTGCGCTTGCGCAGACGTTCCGCCAGCGCAGCGAAAATATGAACAGGCTGGCCAAGGGCCTCGCAAGCTTCCTTTGCCGGGCGTGTTGCAAGGAATTCCAGGAACATCGGCAGAAAATCCGGAAGCTCGCTGGCGCTCATGAGCAATCCAGCCTGCTCGTATTGCGACTTGAGATCGATCATCGCCTGTCCGCGGTCGCGGCTTTCGCCATGCACGTGCTCGAAAAGATGCAGCGAGAGCGAACGCGTGCGATCGAACAACAAAACGTAGCGCTCCTGCAGATCGTAGAGATCGCCGGTGGCAATCTCGTGAAGCAACGTGTGTAACTGGTCGCGGACGCGGCCGGGAATCAGCGTGTCGGCATCGAGCACTTCGCTGATTTCGCCTGTTGCCAGCTTCAGTTCGCCGGTCGGATAGGTCAGGAGCGCGGACAGCGCCTTGAAGGTCCTGTTCATCACACGACCTCCATCGGCGTCTTGGCGCGTTTCGGCGTGCCGAACAGATTGGTCTCGCTGACACCGCCCGAACAGCCGTTGCCGAACGAGAAGCCGCAGGATCCACGCAGATCATAAGCGTCTTCGTTGACCTCGCGGTGCGCAGTCGGGATGACGAAGCGGTCCTCGTAATTGGCAATCGCCATCACGTGGTACATGTCTTCGATCGCCTGGCCACTGAGACCGACGCGCCTTGCGATACTCTCGTCGATGACGCCGTCCACCGTCTTGGCACGCATATAAGCGCGCATCGCCAGCATGCGCTCGAGCCCGAGCGCGACCGGTTCTTCCTTGCCGGCCGTGAGGAGATTGGCGAGGTACTTGAGCGGGATACGCAGGCTACGGACGTCCGGCATTTCGCCGTCGTGCCCGATCTTGCCGGCCTGCGCTGCCGATTGAATCGGCGAGAGCGGCGGCACGTACCAGACCATCGGCAGCGTCCGGTATTCCGGATGCAACGGAAACGCGACCTTCCACTCCATCGCCATCTTGTAGACCGGCGAGCGGCGCGCGCCTTCAAGCCAGTTCTCGGCAATGCCATCACGCCGCGCCTGTTCAATAACCACCGGATCGTGTGGATCGAGAAAGATGCCGAGTTGGGCCTCATAGAGGTCCTGCTCGTCTGCCACGCTCGCCGCTTCCTCGATGCTATCGGCGTCATAGAGCACGACGCCGAGATAACGGATGCGGCCGACGCAGGTTTCCGAGCAGACGGTCGGCTGGCCGGCCTCGATGCGCGGGTAGCAGAAGATACACTTCTCGGATTTCCCGCTCGACCAGTTGTAATAAATCTTCTTGTAGGGGCATCCCGATACGCACATGCGCCAGCCGCGGCATTTGTCCTGATCGATGAGGACGATGCCGTCTTCCTCGCGCTTGTAGATTGCGCCTGATGGGCACGCCGCGACGCAGGCCGGATTGAGGCAGTGCTCGCACAGCCGCGGCAGATACATCATGAAGGTGTTTTCGAACTGGCCGTAGATGTCCTTCTGCACGCCCTCGAAATTGTAATCCTTCGAGCGCTTGGCGAATTCGGTGCCGAGAATCTCTTCCCAGTTCGGGCCCCACTCGATCTTTTCCATGCGTTCGCCGGTGATCAGCGAGCGCGGGCGCGCGGTCGGCGAGGCCTGCAACTCTGGCGCGGTCTGCAGATGCTCGTAGTCGAACGTGAAGGGTTCGTAGTAGTCGTCGATTTCAGGCAGGTCCGGATTAGAAAAAATGTTCGCCAGCACACGCCACTTCGAACCGATGCGCGGCTCGATCTTGCCGTTCTTCTTGCGCCGCCAGCCGCCGTTCCAGCGGTCCTGGTTTTCCCAGTCCTTAGGGTAGCCGATGCCGGGCTTCGTCTCGACGTTATTGAACCACGCGTATTCCATCCCTTCGCGGTTGGTCCAAACGTTCTTGCAGGTCACCGAACACGTATGGCACCCGATGCACTTGTCGAGGTTAAGCACCATCGCGACTTGAGCGCGGATTTTCATTCTGCGGCCTCCATCTTGGGCGCGACGGGCATTGGTTCGGGCTGATCGGCAGTCGGTTTATCCAGCCAGTCGACTTTCGACATCTTGCGGATGATGACGAATTCGTCGCGGTTGGTTCCGATCGTGCCGTAGTAGTTGAAGCCGTAACTCTGCTGGGCGTAGCCGCCGATCATGTGGGTCGGCTTGACCACGATGCGCGTCACCGAATTGTGGATGCCGCCCCGCTGGCCGGTTACTTCCGAGCCCGGCACATTCACGATCTTCTCCTGCGCGTGATACATCAGGCACATGCCTTCCTTCACGCGCTGCGACACCACGGCGCGAGCGACCAGTGCGCCGTTCTGGTTGTAGGCTTCGATCCAGTCGTTATCCACGATGTCCGCTTTTTTCGCGTCGGTTTCGCTGATCCACACGATCGGCCCGCCGCGCGACAGGGTCAGCATCAAAAGATTGTCGGTATAGGTCGAGTGGATGCCCCACTTCTGGTGCGGGGTGATGAAGTTGAGAACGATCTGCTTCTCGCCGTTCGGCTTGGAGTCGATCACAGGCTTCACGGCCTTGAGATCGACCGGCGGGCGATAGACGCAGAGCGCTTCGCCGAAGGCCCGCATCCACAGATGATCCTGGTAAAGTTGCTGGCGCCCGGACAGCGTTCGCCAGGGGATCAGCTCGTGAACATTGGTATAGCCGGCGTTGTAACAGACCTTTTCGGATTCCAGGCCCGACCAGGTCGGCGCCGAAATGATCTTGCGCGGCTGCGCCACCACGTCGCGGAAGCGGATTTTCTCGTCTTCCTTCGAGATGGCGAGATGCTTGTGATCAAGGCCGGTGGTCTTTGACAGCGCTTCCCATGCCTTGACCGCGACCTCGCCGTTCGTTTCCGGCGCAAGAGAGAGAATGACTTCGGTGGCGTCGATGTCGGTGTCGATGCGGGCCAGCCCCTTCGTCGCCCCCTCCTCCGTCACCTCGCCGTTCAGGCGCTTTAGAAGCTCGACTTCATGCTCGGTGTTCCATGCCATGCCCTTCACGCCGTTGCCGATCTTTTGCATGAGCGGCCCGAGCGCAGTGAAGCGCTTGTAGACGTTCGGATAGTCGCGCTCGATGACCGCAACGGCGGGCATGGTCTTGCCCGGAATCGGCTCGACTTCGCCCTTCTTCCACTCCTTGACGTCGAATGCCTGCGCGATTTCCCCTGGCGAGTCGTGCTGGATCGGCGTCAGCACCAGATCTTTCTCGACGCCGAGCACTTCCGGCGCCACGCGCGAAAACGCCTTGGCAATCGCCTTGTAGATGTCCCAATCGCTCTTGCACTCCCACACCGGATCAACCGCCGACGTCAGCGGATGAATGAAGGGATGCATGTCGGAAGTGTTGAGATCGTTCTTTTCGTACCAGGTGGCGGTCGGCAGCACGATGTCGGAATAGACGCAGGTGGTCGACATGCGGAAGTCGAGCGTCACCAGCAGATCGAGCTTTCCTTTCGGCGCGTCGTCGTACCAGGCGACCTCCTTCGGCTTTTTCTTTCCAGTTTCGCCAAGGTCCTTGCCCTGCACGCCGTGCGTTGTCCCAAGCAGATGCTTGAGGAAATATTCATGGCCTTTGCCGGACGAGCCGAGCAGGTTGGAGCGCCACACGAACATGTTGCGCGGCCAATTGTCCGGATGGTCCGGGTCCTCGCAGGCCATCTGCAGCTCGCCGGACTTGAGAGCCTTTGCAACGTAGTCCTTCGCCTCGAGTCCGGAGGCTTGCGCCTTTTTCGCAACCTCAAGGGGGTTCTGCTTGAGTTGCGGCGCCGACGGCAGCCAGCCCATGCGCTCTGCGCGCACGTTGTAGTCGATCAACGCACCGTCCCACGGTCCTGCCGGCGCGGTCGGTGACAAGATCTCGTCGACACCCACCGTCTCGTAACGCCACTGATCGGTATGAGCATAGAAGAATGACGTCGAGTTCTGCTGACGCGGCGGACGGCCCCAATCCAGCGCAAAGGCCAGGGGCAACCAGCCCGATTGCGGACGCAGCTTTTCCTGTCCCACGTAATGCGACCAGCCACCGCCGGATTGGCCCACGCAACCGCACATCACCAGCATGTTGATGACGCCGCGGTAGTTCATGTCGCAGTGGTACCAGTGATTCATGGCGGCGCCGATGATCACCATCGAGCGGCCCTTGGTCTTCTCCGCGTTGAGCGCGAATTCGCGCGCCACGGTGACGATCTGGTCGCGCGGCACGCCGGTGATTTTCTCCGCCCAGGCGGGCGTGTAGGGCACATTCTCGTCGTATGATTTGGCGACGTGCTCGCCGCCAAAGCCGCGATCGAGGCCGTAATTGGCGACAAACAGGTCGAACACCGATGCGACGAGAATTTCGCCGTCTTTCGTCTTGACGCGCTTTGCCGGGACCTTCCGCACCAACACGCTGGGATGGCTGGTGCCGGCGAAATGATCGTGCTCGCGATTGCCGAAATACGGGAAACCGACGTCGGCCAGCTCGTCCTTGTCGTTGGCGAATGTCAGCTGCAGGTTGGTCTCGGCGCCGTCCGACTTCTTTTCTTCGAGATTCCATTTGCCCTTTTCGCCCCAGCGGAAACCGACGGAGCCGCGCGGCACAACGATGCTCTCCGAAGTCTCGTCATAGGCGACCGTCTTCCACTCCGGGTTATTGGTCTCGCCGAGATTGTCGGCAAAATCTGAGGCGCGCAGCAGGCGGTCCGGCACGAGATGGCCGCCCTGTTTCACGAGCCGCACGAGCGTCGGCATGTCCGTATACTGCCGGACATAGTCCTCGAAATATTCGGCCTGCCGGTCGAGATAGAATTCGCGCAGGATCACGTGGCCCATGGCCATAGCGAGCGCAGCATCGGTGCCCTGCTTCACCGAGATCCACAGGTCGGCAAATTTCGACGCTTCCGAATAGTCGGGGCAAATCACGACGCTCTTGGCGCCGCGATAGCGCGCCTCCGTATAGAAATGTGCATCGGGAGTGCGGGTCTGCGGGACATTCGAGCCCCACAGGATCAGGAAGCTTGAATTATACCAATCGGCGCTTTCAGGAACGTCGGTTTGCTCGCCCCATGTCTGGGGAGATGACGGCGGCAAGTCGCAATACCAGTCGTAGAACGACATGCAGACGCCGCCGAGCAATGACAGGTATCGTGAGCCGGCGGCGTACGACACCATCGACATCGCCGGGATCGGCGAGAAACCGATGACACGGTCGGGTCCGTGTTTCTTTACGGTATACGCGTTGGCTGCTGCAATGATCTCTGTGACTTCATCCCAGGTCGCGCGCACGAAGCCGCCAAGACCGCGCTTCTCCGTGTAGGCTGCCCGCTTCTTGGGATCCTCAACGATTGAACCCCAGGCGGCGACCGGCGTCCGCAGCGCCCGCGCCTCGCGCCAGAGCTTGAGCAGGCGCGAGCGCACCAGCGGGTACTTCACGCGATTGCCGGAATACAAGTACCAGGAATAGCTCGCCCCGCGCGAACAGCCGCGCGGCTCGTGATTGGGCAATTCCGGGCGTGTGCGCGGATAGTCCGTCTGCTGCGTCTCCCAGGTGACGATGCCGCCCTTGACGTAGACCTTCCAGGAGCAGGAGCCGGTGCAGTTGGCGCCGTGCGTCGAGCGCACGATCTTGTCGTGCTGCCAACGCTTGCG
>DASSSM010000318.1:0-12234 GCA_035708425.1 Pseudolabrys sp. | reverse complement strand
GTCGCGTCGTCCTTGAAGTGCTGAATCAGCGTTCCAGGCTCCGGGCCTTCATACAGGACCTTCGCCTTGCCCTCGTAAATGCGGCGACGGCGGCTCATGGGCGTGTACCGTGGTTTGTGAAAGTCCATCGGATTGCCGTGGCTCCTTGTTGTGCGACTTTGCAAGATCCGCGGCTGCGGGACCGGACTCGAAGTACTGGCCAAATTCTGGTCTGGGCCAGCGGTCCGGGCACAGAGGCAACCTAGCCGATCAGTCCGGGCAGCACAATCACGCCACGCCCACGTTTTCCACTCCGTATTTTCGCCGCAAAAGCGCGGCCCGATGTTGCCTTGACGGTCTGTGGACGATATGCAAGGCCGAACTAAATTGCATGTGCATGCAATTTTACCGATGCAATACGAGGGGCGGCATGACGACATTCGACAAGCGCGAGGAAGGCTTCGAAAAGCAGTTCGCGCATGACGAGGAGCTCCGCTTCAAGGCGATGGCCCGCCGCAACAAGATGCTCGGGCTCTGGGCGGCCGGCGTTCTCGGGAAAAGCGGCGCGGACGCCGAAGCCTATGCGAAGGAAGTCGTGCTGGCCGACTTTGAAGAGGCCGGCGACAACGACGTCTTGCGCAAGGTCTCAAAAGACCTGCAGCCTAAAGGCGTCACAGAGCAGCAAATTCGAGCGCAAATGACCGAATTGCTCGCGCAAGCCGTCGACCAGATTAAGAAGAGCGGTTGACGTGCCGGCTTTTGCCCTCGCCCGGCGCCTGCGCGCGGGGGAAACGATCTATGCCGCCTGGTGCATGATGGGCTCGCCGATCGTTGCGGAGACGATCGCACGCGAGGGTTTCTCGGCTGTCGTGCTCGATGCGCAGCACGGGTTGTGGGACACCGCCTCGATCATTACCGGCATCGGCGCCGTCAGCCACGCGGACGCGACGCCGGTTGTCCGCATACCGCTCAACGATCTCGCATTGGTGTCACGCGCACTGGATTTCGGCGCCGAAGCGATCATTGCGCCGATGATCAACGACGCCGACGATGCACGTTGCTTCGCTGCGGCGGCGAAATATCCACCCTCCGGCGAGCGCAGTTGGGGTCCGCTGCGCGCGATGGCGCTGCAGGCGCCGCGCACCGCGCCGGCGGACTACCTGCGCGAAGCGAACGAGGGCACGCTGACGTTGGCAATGATCGAGACCGCGACTGCGCTCGGCAATGTCGACAAGATCGCTGCGACGCCGGGCATCGATGGGCTGTTCGTCGGCCCTTACGATCTTGCGACGGCACTGAGCGGCGGGAAAGCGCAGGACACGCAGGCCCCGCAGGTCGAGCAGGCCATCGATAAAATCTGTGCCGCCGCGAAAGCGGCCGGAAAGATTCCCGGCATCTATTGCCGGGATGCCGAGGGGGCCGTAGCGATGGCGAAGCGCGGCTTTCGGTTCATCGTCGCGGGCAATGACCACACCACCCTGCGCGCGGCCACCGTTGCGCAATTGAAGGCGCTAAAAACCTGACTAGGGCCCGACCAGGTCGTAAAGTTGGTCGAGAACTTTCCCGGCGTCCTTTTCCACCTCAGTGGCCTTCACCTCGCACACTTTGTAACCACGCTCCGTCAGATAGGCGCACCTCTCGGCTCTGGTGCGCGCCGCGTCGCCGGTTTCCTCGGCCGGCATCAGATCGATCACGCACTTTAGTGGAAACGACACGAAATCCGTGATGTGCGGGCCGATCGGGACCTGGCGTTTGAACCCGCGGCCAGCGAAGCGCCGGTCGTTCACAAGCGCCTGCCAGAACATGCGCTCGGCCTCGGTCGGATTCCTGCGCAGAAGCCGCGCCAGCCCGCGCACCGGTCCGCGCCCGCCCGGCACCCGGCCGCCGCTACGCTCCGCCAGAAGGTCGCGCAGTTTCTGAGCTTCCACCGGATCGAGCACGCCGCCTCGCGCCGGCCCCTTGCGGCCCTGCGCGATCGCAGTGAGCACGCCGTGCAGTGTGCGGATGTCCTGTTGCGTCGGCGCCATCCGCTGGAAGATGTTGCGCAGATTGACGCTCATCGTACCGCGTTTTTCTTCGGGACGAAAAAACTCGACCCGCTCAAGCTCGCTTTCGAGATCTGAAAAGAAAGCATCGAGCTGCTGTTTCGGAGCAGGCGGCGATTTTTCCGGCATGGAAAACGGCAAATTGCCGCCGCCGGCGCGCTTGAACCACTCGTACCCAACGATCACCACAGCCTGCGCCAGATTGAGCGACGCAAACGCCGGATTGACCGGCAGCGTCACGATACGATCGGCCAGCGCGACCTCGTGATTTTCGAGGCCGATGCGTTCCCGTCCGAATATAATCGCGACGCTCTCTCCGCCGGCCACCCTTTGCGCCATTTCACCGGCGGCCGCCTCCGCTGAAATCACCGGCTTGGCTTGATCGTGATTGCGCGCGGTCGTCGCCACAACAAAACTGCAGTCAGCGATCGCCTCATTGAGACTTTCACAAAGTGTCGCGGCGTCGAGGATGCGGTCGGCCCCGGCCGCCATCACCCTCGCCTTCTCATTCGGCCACTTTTGCTGCGGCTTGACCAGGCGGAGACGAGACAATCCAAAATTGGCCATCGCCCGCGCCGCCGCCCCGATGTTCTCGCCAAGCTGGGGCTCGACGAGCACGACGACCGGGGCCGGCGTTTCGATCCAACGCTTGGTTTTGTCAGTTCCAGCACCGGGCATTCGAACCCTCACGCAGGCGCATATACCCTTCACAGCATAGTTGTGGAAAGATTGCCGCCAAATCGCGGCTTTCGTCCCGAGATTTTGGATGCTATAGGGGCCGCGCGCCGGACACTTTTCCTCCTGTCCGTGCGACTTTCAAAAGGTTTTATCGGCAATGGCGAAGATCAAGGTGGCGAACCCCGTCGTCGAAATGGACGGCGACGAGATGACGCGCATTATCTGGCAGCTGATCAAGGACAAGCTGATCCATCCCTATCTCGACATCAACCTTCTCTACTACGATCTCAGCGTCCAGAAGCGCGACGAGACCGACGACCAGATCACCATCGACGCCGCCAACAAGACCAAGGAAGTCGGCGTTGCGGTGAAATGCGCCACCATCACGCCGGACGAAGCGCGGGTGAAGGAATTCAACTTGAAGAAGATGTGGCGGTCGCCCAATGGCACGATCCGCAACATCATCGGCGGCGTGATCTTCCGAGAGCCCATCATCTGCAAGAACGTACCCCGCCTGGTGCCTGGCTGGACGCAGCCGATCGTGATCGGCCGTCACGCCTATGGCGATCAGTACCGCGCGACCGACATCCGCGTGCCGGAGAAGGCAAAGCTGACGCTGAGCTATGTCGCGCCTGATGGCAAAAAGGTCGAGCACGAGGTGTTCGAGTTCCCGGGCTCGGGCGTTGCGATGGCGATGTACAACCTCGACGATTCGATTCGCGATTTCGCGCGCGCTTCGATGAACTATGCGCTCTCGCGCGGTTATCCGCTTTATCTATCGACCAAGAATACCATTCTCAAAGTCTATGACGGCCGCTTCAAAGATCTGTTTCAGGAGATCTTCGACAAGGAATTCAAGGCCGAGTTCGACAAGAAGAAACTCACTTACGAGCATCGGCTTATCGATGACATGGTGGCCGCAGCGATGAAATGGTCGGGTGGCTATGTCTGGGCCTGCAAGAATTACGACGGTGACGTGCAGTCGGACGTCGTGGCGCAGGGCTTCGGCTCGCTTGGGCTGATGAGCTCGGTGCTGATGACGCCAGATGGCAAGATTGTGGAATCGGAAGCTGCCCACGGCACGGTGACGCGCCACTACCGCGAGCACCAGAAAGGCAAGGAGACGTCGACCAATTCGGTCGCCTCGATCTTCGCCTGGACCCGCGGCCTCGCCCATCGTGCCAAGCTCGACAAGAACGACGCGCTGGCGAAGTTCGCAGCGACGCTCGAAAAGGTCTGCATCGACACCGTCGAGAGTGGATTCATGACCAAGGACCTGGCGCTGCTGGTCGGCGCCGACCAGAAGTGGCTCTCCACAACCGGATTCCTCGACAAGGTGGATGAGAACCTGAAGAAGGCGATGGGCGCGTAGATTTTTTGGCCGGGCCTGCCCCGGCCACTATTTCTCTTCGACCGCGGCTTCCTCGTTCTTTGCCGCGACCCCTCGCTTCCCGACGCGATGTTCGGCCACTTCTTTGATGCGCGCCGCAATGCGGGTGTCGCGCCGCATCAACGCATGCAGATCGTGTGCGTCGAGGCCCAGCAGACTGGTGCGGGTGATCGCGGTAACGGTTGCAGTCCGGCGTGTCCGCCGCAGCAATGCAACCTCACCGAAAAAATGCCCGGCGCCGAGGCGGATACGTTCTTTCTTTCCTTTGATCTCGATGTCGACCTCCCCAGCGGCAATGAAATACATCGAGCGCGCAGTATCGCCGGCGCGCATGATGATTTCTCCGGGCTCGGCCACCTGGGCCCTCAACAATTCCATGACGTCCGAGATTTCAGTCGCATCGAGCTCCGCAAACAATGGCACGCGAGAAATCATGCCCCAAGTCACGATGAAATCGCGGCGCTGGATCTGCTCGGCAAATGCAGTGGCAATGATACCGACCGGCAGCGCCATGAGCACTAGGCCGGCGAAGATCGTGCAGGTCGCAATGAACTTGCCGAGCGCCGTCACCGGCACCACGTCGCCATAACCTATCGTTCCGATCGTCACGATCGCCCACCAGAACGCTTCCGGAATCGTGCCAAGCTTGTCGGGTTGCACTGTCCCTTCTGCGAGATGCATCATCGAAGCCGCGACAAGCGCAATGCCAAGTGCGATCACGAGACAGCCGAACAGCCCGCGTCGCTCTTTGTACAGGACGTCGAGCAGCGACCGCATCGCCGGCGAGTAGCGCGCAAACTTGAAGAAGCGCACCATCCGGAAAACCAGGATCACCCGCAGCTCACCGGGCAGGACCATGGCGAACCAGAACGGCAGCACGGCGACAAGGTCCACGATACCGGCCGGGCTCGCCACATATTTGAGCCGCGCATGCCTTGAGGACAGATGCTGATGCGGCCCGTGCTCGACCGCACACCAGACGCGGAGGCCGTATTCGATTGTGAATACAACGAGCGAGAAAAATTCGATGACGGCAAAGATAGAGGCGTACCGATCTTCGTATTGCGGGATGGATTCGAGCGCGACCGCAATCAGATTGATCACGATCAGGGCGACAAGGAACCGATTGACCGCCTTGTTGACGCGATCACCCACGGACCCTTGTTCGAGTACCTGATAAGCGCGCCGGCGCAAGCCTTTGAGGCGATTGCGTACCATGCCGCGATGATCCCCCTGCCTAAGCGTCAGCCCCCGAGCGCCGCTTCGATCGCCTTAAGCGCGTCTTCCGCCTTGGACCCATCTGGCCCGCCGGCTTGCGCCATGTCCGGGCGGCCACCGCCACCCTTACCGCCGAGCGCTTCGGCACCTTTTTTGACCAGTTCTACCGCATTAAAGCGCTTGGTCAGGTCATCGGTGACGCCGACCACGATGCCGGCCTTGCCGTCCTCGGCGGTAGCGATGATGACGACCACGCCGGACCCGACCTGCTTCTTGCCCTCGTCGGCAAGGCTACGCAGGTCCTTGAGCTCCACGCCGGAGATCGCGCGCGCGAGCAACTTGACCCCATTGACCTGCCGCACGTCGGCGGCGTCGCCAGCCGCCTTCCCGCCGCCGCCCATGGCCAGCTTCTTCTTGGCCTCGGAGAGGTCACGTTCAAGCTTCTTGCGGTCATCCAAGAGCGTTCCGATGCGTCCGGGCATTTCTTCAAGCGGGACTTTAAGCTCCGCAGCTGCGGTTTTAACGACCTGAAGCTGTTTGTTAGCGGCCTTTCTGGCTGATTTTCCGGTCAGGGCCTCTATTCTGCGCACACCGGCGGCCACCCCGGATTCGCCGACCAGCGAAACCAGCCCGATGTCGCCGGTCCGGCGCACATGCGTTCCGCCGCACAGTTCCACGGACCAGCCCATGGTGTTGCCGCTACCCTCACCCATTGCGACCACCCGGACCTCGTCGCCGTATTTTTCGCCAAAAAGGGCACGCGCGCCGGATGCAATTGCGTCATCGACCGCCATAAGGCGCGTCGTCACTGGTGCGTTCTGCAGAACGATGTCGTTGGCGATGTCTTCGACCCGCTCGATTTCCTCCGCCGACATCGGTTTTGGATGCGAGAAATCGAACCGCAACCGGTCGGGCGCGACGAGTGAACCTTTCTGCGCGACGTGATCGCCGAGCACCTGGCGCAGCGCCTCGTGAAGAAGGTGCGTTGCCGAATGATTCTGACGAATTGCGCCGCGGCGCGCGTGATCCACGTCGAGCAACAGCGGATCGCCGACTTTGACCGATCCCTGCTGCACCTTCACGACGTGAGCGAACAAATCGCCCGCCTTCTTTTGGGTATCGGACACGATCAGATGGACGCCTTCGCGACGCATTTCGCCCATATCGCCGACCTGACCGCCGCTCTCGCCGTAGAACGGCGTCTGGTTCATCACCACGGCGCCGTTGTCGCCCTTCCTGAGCTCGGGCACCTCCTTGCCATCCTTCACCAGTGCCGCAACGATACCCTCGGCAGTCTCCGTCTCGTAGCCAAGGAATTCCGTGGCGCCAATTTTCTCACGCAGGGCGAACCAGACTGTCTCCTGCGCCGCTTCACCCGATCCTGCCCAGGATGCCCGCGCCTTCGCGCGCTGGCGCTCCATGGCGTCGGTGAAGGAGGCGATGTCGACGGAAATTCCACGCGAGCGCAGCGCATCCTGCGTGAGATCGAGCGGAAAGCCATAGGTGTCGTAAAGCGTAAAGGCAGTGTCGCCGTCGAACATCGCACCCTTCTTGAGGCCTTTGCTCTTTTCATCGAGGATCGCAAGGCCACGTTCGAGCGTTCGCCGGAAGCGGGTCTCCTCCAGCTTGAGTGTTTCGGTGATCAGGGCTTCCGCGCGTTGCAGCTCAGGATAGGCCTGGCCCATTTCGCGCGTGAGGGCGGGGACGAGCTTCCACATCAGCGGCTCTTTCGCGCCGAGCAGTTCGGCATGGCGCATGGCGCGCCGCATGATGCGGCGGAGCACATAGCCGCGGCCTTCGTTCGAGGGTAGTACGCCATCGGCGATTAAGAATGCCGACGCACGCAGGTGGTCGGCGATCACGCGATGCGAGGCCTTTTGCGGGCCGTTCGGCGACACCTTAGTCAGATCGGCAATGGTCTGGATCAACGCGCGGAAAAGGTCGATTGCGTAGTTGTCGTGCGTGCCTTGCAGAACGGCCGCGATGCGCTCGAGTCCCATGCCTGTGTCGATCGACGGCCGCGGGAGATTGACGCGTTCGCCGCCCTCGAGCTGCTCGTACTGCATGAACACGAGGTTCCAGATCTCGATAAAGCGATCGCCTTCAGAATCCGGCGAACCCGGTGGACCGCCCGGAATCTTGTTGCCGTGGTCGTAGAAGATTTCAGAGCACGGTCCGCACGGACCGGTATCGCCCATGGCCCAGAAATTGTCCGATCCGGCAATGCGCAGGATCTTGCTGTCCGGCAACCCCGCGATCTTCTTCCAAAGCTTGAAGGCATCGTCGTCGTCGACATAGACCGTGACAAGCAACCGGTCCTTGGGGAGCGCGAAATCCTTCGTGACGAGCGTCCATGCGAGCTCGATCGCCCGCTCCTTGAAGTAATCGCCAAAGGAGAAGTTGCCGAGCATCTCAAAGAAGGTGTGGTGGCGCGTCGTGTATCCAACATTGTCGAGGTCGTTATGCTTTCCGCCGGCACGCACGCATTTTTGCGCGGTTACAGCACGCGAATAGGGCCGCTTTTCCAGGCCGGTGAACACGTTCTTGAACGGCACCATGCCGGCGTTAGTGAACATCAGCGTGGGGTCGTTGCGCGGGACCAGCGCCGACGACGCAACAATCTGGTGGTCATTGCGGGCGAAGAAGTCGAGAAAGCTCTTGCGGATGTCGTTGACGCCGCTCATTTCGGACCGTGCAGTTCCTTATTGCGATCGGGGCTAAATCCCCGTCCGCCTTATGTTTTCAGCCAGCTATTTAGCGGTGGGGTTGCGTTAAGTCTAGGAAGGGACACGACCCAATCACAGCCAGCCCCAAAAACGCTTTCGCCCCCGTCCTCGGTGGCGGCCGCTCTACGCAGCCGGGTGCCGACGGGGGCGAATGACTGACGCATCACACATTGATACGCGTCACCAGAATGGTGCAGCGGATTACGCAGGCGCCGCCGCCTCGCCTTACTATTCCTGCTTACTTTCGGGCTATGAACGGCCCGTTTTTCCTTTGCGCTTCGAGCTTTTCACCTTCGAGTCTTTGGCCTTTGCGGCCACAGCCTTGGGTTCTTTTCTCTTGGCGCCAGCACTCCCGACTTTGCCTTTCGCGGCCCCGGCCTTTCGCAGTTTAGCGGCCTCTGGCGCCGCGATCGGCGCAACTGCTTCTGAAGTTTCGACGGGATGGGTCGGCTTGGGCGGGACAGGCAGCGGCTCTTGCCGCACCTGCGCCGGTTCTTCGCTCTTGAAGGTCACTCCCTCCTCACGAAGACCGGCTCCGGACGGCAGCGTCGCTACAACGCCGTCCGGCGGCCCATCATCCTTTCAAGCCTCAGCAGCCTCGTCGTCATCGCTATCCTTATCACCTGTCTCCCCCGCCATGATCGCTTCGGCGATCAGGCCAGCATTCTGGCGTACAGCGGCTTCGATCTTGCTGGCGATGTCGGGATTTTCCTTGAGGAACTGCTTGGCGTTTTCGCGACCCTGACCGATGCGCTGGCTGTCATAGGAAAACCAGGCGCCGGATTTCTCGACGACGTTGGCCTTGACGCCAAGGTCAATCAGCTCCCCTGTCTTGGACACACCCTCGCCATACATGATGTCGAATTCGACCTGCTTGAACGGGGGTGCCAACTTGTTCTTGACCACCTTGACGCGGGTCTGGTTGCCGATCACCTCGTCGCGCTCCTTGATGGCACCGATGCGACGAATGTCGAGACGCACGGAGGCGTAGAATTTAAGCGCGTTTCCGCCCGAGGTCGTCTCGGGCGAACCGTACATGACGCCGATCTTCATGCGGATCTGGTTGATGAAAATCACCATCGTGCGCGACCGCGAGATCGAGGCCGTGAGCTTGCGCAGCGCTTGGCTCATCAGCCGGGCCTGTGAACCCGGCTGCACGTCGCCCATTTCACCTTCAAGCTCGGAGCGCGGCACGAGAGCGGCGACTGAATCGACCACCAGCACATCGATCGCACCGGAGCGCACAAGTGTGTCGGCGATTTCGAGTGCCTGCTCGCCGGCGTCCGGCTGAGAAATCAGCAGATCATCCACATTCACACCAAGCTTACGGGCATAAATCGGATCGAGCGCATGTTCGGCATCGACGAAGGCACAGATGCCACCCTTTTTCTGCGCTTCGGCGATGGTGTGCAGCGCAAGCGTGGTCTTGCCGGAGGATTCCGGGCCGTAGATTTCGACGACCCGGCCGCGCGGCAGGCCGCCGATACCAAGGGCAATGTCGAGCCCTAACGAGCCCGAGGAAATAGCCTCAATATCCATGGCCTTGTCGTTCTTGCCGAGCTTCATGACGGAGCCCTTGCCGAACTGACGCTCGATCTGGCTTAGCGCAGCTGACAGGGCTTTCGACTTGTCCATGGAAGATCCTTCAACGAGACGCAGGGCAGGCTGACTCATGATGTCGCGCTCCTTATGGCGGGGATTCGACCCCCCGACAACGCGGCCCCTGCCGCATGGCCGGAATCGACTGAAGAAAAGCACTGTACACTATTTGTTCTCCGTTCGCAATATGTTCTTTTACTGCCTTTAGGAGAAATTCATACGGATGCAATCTCGGGTTTTGTCCAGCAGCCCTTTGGACGCGTGCGCTCGCCCGATCAGAATGCCGCTTCATCTTGCGATGCTCGCTTTGACGCTTCCGTCTCGGTTCAAACCAATGCACGGTTCAGATGTTGCGCCCTTCGACGGCCACGCCCACGCGCTTGTGGATTTATCCCATGATTGGAAAACGCGTTCAGTTTCACGACGAAACCTGGCAGGAGCTCCGGTTGCTCGCGGCCGAAAGCATGAAGTCATTCCAGGAGCTTGCCGATGAGGCCTTCAACGATCTGTTGAAGAAGCACGGCCGCCCCGCCAGCCTGAAAGAGGCGCTCCGCAAAAGCGCTGGGCAATCTGCGAAGGTCATTCCACTAAAAAGAAAAGGACGCGCGCCCAAAGGACGGCCGTAAGACCCGACCCCTGCCCTGCTTGCGGCTTCCTCCCTGTTTTTCGGAAACTTGGTCGGGCTTGCGCGTTGTCGGCCAGAGTCAGTGCCGCAATTCAATTTGCCATTTCGCATTGCAATAGATTATATTGCATTGCAGTAACTGAGTGCCGCGGGGCCGGGGCGCTGCGGAGTGGAGCGTCATGCTGAAGTTCTTGCGTAAACTCACCGCGATCCCAGCGGTGAAGTATTCGATTATCGCGCTGACGAGCTTCCTCTGGCTGGTCGGATTTGCAGACCAACTTCCAGACGTCGAGCAGACCGCAAAATACGTTGGCATCTCGCTGTTGATGCTGGCAGTCGCCGCAATGGCCTGACCAAAGAGAACGCCCGCGCCTACACGCCCAGGTGCCGGTGCAATATGTCCGGTCGCGCCTTGATTTCCCGTGCCGAGGGTCCGGCGGCAACGCTCACCCGAGATTCAATTCCTTGAAGAAGTCATTGCCCTTGTCGTCGATGACTATAAAGGCCGGAAAATCCTCGACCTCGATCTTCCAGATCGCTTCCATGCCGAGCTCGGGATATTCGTGCACCTCGACTTTCTTGATGCACTGTTCGGCGAGCTTTGCGGCACTGCCACCGATGGAGGCGAGGTAGAAGCCGCCGTGCTTCTTGCACGCGTCGCGCACTTGCGCCGAACGATTGCCTTTGGCAAGCGAGATCATCGAGCCACCCGCCGCCTGGAACTGATCGATATAGCTGTCCATCCGTCCCGCCGTCGTTGGGCCGAACGAGCCCGAGGCGTAACCCTTCGGTGTCTTGGCCGGACCCGCATAATAAATCGGATGGTTCTTGAAATAATCGGGCATCCCCTTCCCTGCCTCGAGCCGCTCACGCAGCTTGGCATGCGCGAGGTCGCGCGCCACGATCATGGTGCCGGTGAGCGAGAGCCGCGTCTTCACCGGATATTTCGACAGCTGCGCAAGGATTTCCTTCATCGGCCGGCGCAGGTCGATTTTCACAACCTGCCCGCCGAGCTTTTCCTGATCCACGTCGGGCAAATACTGCGCCGGGTGATGCTCGAGCTCCTCAAGGAACACGCCGTCCTTGGTGATCTTTCCGAGCGCCTGCCGGTCGGCGGCGCAGGATACGCCGAGCCCGATCGGCAATGACGCGCCGTGGCGCGGCAGGCGTATCACGCGCACGTCGTGACAGAAATATTTCCCACCGAACTGCGCGCCGACGCCAATCGACTGGGTCATCTTCAGCACCTCGGCCTCCATCTCGAGATCGCGAAAGGCATGACCATCCTCGCTGCCTTTGGTCGGCAGCTCATCGAGATATTTGGTCGAGGCGAGCTTCACGGTCTTCATCGTGAGCTCTGCCGATGTGCCGCCGATGACAATGGCGAGGTGATAAGGCGGGCACGCCGCCGTGCCGAGCGTAAGCACTTTTTCCTTCAGGAAGGCAAGCATCCGATCGTGCGTCAGGATCGACGGCGTCGCCTGGAACAGAAATGCCTTGTTGGCCGAGCCGCCGCCTTTGGCAATGAACAGAAGTTTGTACGCATCCTCACCTTCCGCGTAGATCTCGACCTGGGCCGGCATGTTCGACTTCGTATTTTTCTCCTCAAACATGGAGATGGGCGCAAGCTGCGAATAGCGCAGGTTTCTTTTCAAATACGCGTCGCGAGTGCCTTCCGCGAGCGCGGCTTCGTCGTCACCCGCGGTAAAGACCATGCGGCCTTTTTTGCCCATGATGATGGCCGTGCCGGTGTCCTGACACATCGGCAGCACGCCGCCCGCGGAGATGTTGGCGTTCTTCAGCAAGTCGAGCGCCACGAAGCGATCGTTGGGCGACGCCTCGGGATCCTTGAGGATGCGGGCCAGCTGCGCCAGGTGCCCGGGACGCAGCAAGTGTGCGATGTCGCGCATCGCTTCGCGGGTCAGGAGCGTCAGCGCCGCGGGCTCGACGCGCAAGAAGCGCTGGCCTGCCGCC
>DASSSM010000317.1:0-10203 GCA_035708425.1 Pseudolabrys sp. | reverse complement strand
TGTTCACGTTTATGAAGCACCCAACGACGACGCTATGGCGAAGTTTGTGATGACGCTCGCTTCCTTTGGTAATGTTCGCACGACAGTGATGAGAGCGTGGGACGAGTCAGAGCATCTTCCGCTCATACGAGAGTTGTCATGACATGTCCGCTTTTGGCCCTTAGCGGACATTGATTTGTGCAGCGCCACTGTCTGCTTTGAGGGGTAAAGCGGACATGGCTTTTTGCGGCGCAAACGTCCGCTTCGTTGCTGTCCCCGGGCGATCCTAGCCGCTCGACCCGCGCAGTAAGGGCGGCCTGAAGCCGCCAATCAATGTCCGCTGTCGCGGTCGCTATCCATGCGGCCTACGCGCGCTTTGCTGCGTCTTACCACCGGCGCCAACCCCAGCCGCCCGGCCAACGGGCATTGCCAGCTGGCGGACTCCAACCGCGTTGAAATGGGAACCCGAAGCGGTCGTCGTACCGGCCGTCGCCCGCAAGGAGGGCTTCGGTCGAAGGCTCGCGCGTTATGAAGCCGCCCTGGGGCTGATTGCTCAGCACCGCGACAAATTCGGTGCGATAGTTGGTCTCGGCGCTCAGCGGCTCGTCCGAGACGATGATCGAGGATCGCGGCAATGCGGTCGGCCCAATGCGATCGATGACATCCTGCGGGATGGCGATGCGGTCGAGCGCATTCTTGGCGTCATCCGCGTCGTCGATCGTGACTGCGGTCCAGCGCAGGCCAGCGTCCGTGCGCGCCATCGCGGTGAATACATGCGTGCCGATCCGCTTCTCGGGATTGCGGATCGTGACCGGGACCTCGATGCTGAAATCGAACACTTCGCCCCCGTCCGGCCACCGCTTGTGGGTGTTGCGCCGCACGTAAAGCTTCTGCGTGGCGCGGCTGATGTAGATCGAGACCGGCACGAGCGCGAGTTGGGCATCGAGCGCCGCCTTGGCGGTGGCGGCCTTCCTGGCCTCGGCCGCCTTGACGGCCTCCTTTGCAGCGGCGGCATCGGGCTTCGATCTCGCGTCGGCCGTTGCAATGTCGAGCTGCTTCCCCGCTTCCTCGACTTTGGAAGCGGCCTTCTGCCTCCGCTCCTCGGCGCGCCCCTTCGCCTGGTCCGTTTTTGCGGCCGCGAGCGCCTTGTCGGCGGCCGCGAGCTCGGCATCGGCGCGGGCCTTGAGCGATGTCAGCTTGCGCAGCGACGCCGCGAGCGACGTTGTCTCACGCGCCGCCGCAGAGGCAGCTTTCTTGGCTGGCTCAACGGCCTTGGCGGCTTCCGCGGCCTCGCGGGCGAGCGGCTCGGCCCGCGAGGCCGCAGCCGCTATCGCCTCCGCCTTCGGGACGAGAAGCGCCGGATGGGAAAAATCGACGGGGGCCGGATCGCCCGGCGCGATGATCACCCGCATCCCGATCCGCGTCTTGTTGTACAGCCTATCGGCAAAGCCGAAGGGCATCCGCACGCAGCCATGCGAGGCCGCATAGCCGGGCAACGGCCCGCCGTGCAGCGCGATGCCGTTCCAGGTGATGCGCTGCATGTGCGGCATCCAGGCGTCGTCATACATGTTCGAGCGGTGGTCGACCTCTTTGTCGACAACGGCGAAGACGCCGGCCGGCGTCTCGCGGTCCTTGATGCCGGTCGATACCGGGGCGCGCAGGATCCAGCCGTCCGCGTCGTAGAACGTGACTTGCTGGGTCTTGATCGACACGATCGCCATGATCGGCTCGCCTGCCTCGCGCGGCGCCGCCGCCTCCTGCGGTTGCGCGGGGCGCGCCTGTTTCGGCGCGGCGTCTGCGGTCAGCGCCGTCAGTGCGGCCATCGCCGCGAGCGTCGCAATGACGGCAGGCCTCCGGCGCCGCACGGCCACGGTAGATTGCGCCGTCGTCAATCGATTTACCATGCCATGCCCGGTTGGAATGCGTGTCCGCGTTTGCGTCGACGGAGGGTCAGATCGCGATATTCGGAACAGCCAACACCATAGGCGGCCAATTCGTTCCGGGGGACTATCGCACCTTCGGCTCGGACATCGCCTGATGCACTGCACATGTCTCAATTCTTCGTCGTTGCCAGCGAATAGCGCGAATACAGGTCGTCAACCCGTTGTTGCCACATGCCCACAAATGCGGCGGAGGTCAGTTTATCGACTGATTTCCAGACATGTTTGATAGCGGGAAGCGTATTGCGCCAGATCGCCAGTTTGCACCACCGCTCACCTTTTTCTTTGCCTTCATCGGTGGCACACATGGATTTCCAGGCGATGCGCTTCGGATGGCTGACGTGTTGTGCGGCCCCCTGCCATCCCTGTTGATGAATCAGGTACAGATCACTGAAAGTCGGTTTCCTGCCGGTCCCGAACTCGAAGAGCAGCGCCTCCGAGGCAAATTTGTAAGCGCCGGCAATAGCGTTGTCGCGCGGATCGGTAATGTTTCCTGACCCGTTTTGGTTGAACTCATTCTTACTGAGCTGGAATAGCCCGATATACGATCCGGTGCGTTGCTTTGGATTGAAGCCGGATTCGATTTTAGCCACGGCTTTCATAAAGTTGAAATCCAGACCGAAAGCATCGGAGGCGCGCTTGATCTCCTCAACAGGCGTTCCAACTGGAAGGTCTTTCATCGTCTTCAAAACAGTATCAGCCGGCTTCTCGTCAGGTGGAATTTCAGAAAAAACGTAATAAGCGAGAAGAGAGAAGTCCTGCTTGCGAGGCGTCGGATCAAGGGAAGGATCCGGAATGGAGTCCGTTCTTTCTGGTCGTTCGACCCGAGCATCCGTTGCTGCTTGTTGTTCAACCAGAGCGTCGAAGGCCGCATCTAGTCGCGCTTGATCTTTTTCAAAGGTGTCGGAGCTGGTTTCCTCATTGCGTAAGAGCAATGGCCCATGCGGGACCGGCAATGCAGCGGTCACGAAATGACTCGATGAACTGACTTCGACCTCGACGGCCTCATCGGGCGAAGCGGTGCTCATCGTCTTCCCAAAAATAACATAAGAAGCCGCGGCAATTGTGCCTGCGGCGACAAGGACGGCGAGCTGCAAGGGTCTCGTTTTTGGCAAATCAGTCCCCAAACGGGAAGTATACACGTGAATATCCTGCAACAGAATCCGCAATATTTTACCGGCGTGCGGCCAGAGCGGACGTGCCCTTTTGCACTGGAAATGTCCGCTTTTGGCCATTAGCCGACATCGCCAGTTGCGCCGCACATTCGGCTTTAGGTGGTAAATCGGATACGATCTATTGCGGTGCAAGCGTCCGCTTTTCACCCAAGGCGGACACGCCTATTTTGCCCGTGACAACACTACTCAGCCGGGACGGCGCGCGTTTCACGCATTTCCCTAAAAGATTGTCGCAAAATCTGGATTGAGGAGGTCAGAAATAGCCCCGCCATAATGGCGGCAACCAACAGGTCGGGCCATTTCGTTGCCGTGCCCCAAACCGCCAACGCAGCCATCATGACTGCGACATTCCCAATGGCATCATTCCGCGAACACAACCAAACTGAGCGCACGTTGGCGTCACCATCTTTGTAACGCATAAGGATAAGGACGCTCGCGATGTTAGCTGCCAAAGCCAAAATGCCTATCGCTCCCATTATCTCGGCACGCGGTATGCCGAGGATGAGCACGTGGTAAGCAGTAGAACCGAGAACCCAAACGCCCATAGCGGTCAAGCTCAGCGCCTTCAAAATGGCAGCGCGCGCACGGATTTGATTAGATGCGCCGATCACCGCAAGACTGATGCCGTATGTTGTCGCATCGCCTAAGAAATCGAGTGCATCCGCTTGAAGCGCCTGCGACCCGGCCAGCGCACCGGCACCCATTTCGACGAGGAACATCATCGCGTTGATCGCAATCACGAGCCACAGTCGGCGCTTGTAGTCAGCCGATAGACCTTCAAAGGTCGCATTGTGACCGCAGCAATCGGCGCCCATTTTTCAATCTCCCGCGTACACTTACGATATATGCGCAGGGCACCTTGTTATACAATTACGCACTTTGCACTTGAAACGCGATGATCGCCGCAGTGGTGCTGCATGCGGTGCGCTGATGGATGGTTCGACGGTCATATTGGGAATAGAAATTCCCTCAACCAATCCGGTTTTTCTCGGGATCATCGCCATACATATTCCCCTCGGCCTCGCATGTGTAATCGCTGGAGCCATTGCGATGCTGAGCGCAAAGGGACGAGGACGCCATTCCGTAGTCGGCCGTGTTTACTACGGGTCTTTAGGTGCCCTGTTCGTGTCGGCCACATTGCTTGCGGCGATGCGTTGGAGCGAGGACTACCACCTGTTTGTTTTTGGAGCGCTTGCCTTCGGCTCTGCATGGCTTGGTCGTAGAGCAATTCACAGGCGATGGCCCTATTGGACACGAATGCACATTACGGGGATGGGCCTCTCGTACACGTTGATGCTGGTGGCTTTCTACGTGGACAACGGGCCGCAACTTCCACTCTGGAAAGACCTTCCCCATTTTACGTATTGGCTTTTGCCGGTTGCTGTCGGGTTGCCTTTAATTATTCGCGCGCTGACGAGCCATTCGTTGCGGCGATTAGGCGACCCAACATAGCGGGGCTCCGACAAGGGATCGATTTAACACGAGCTAATGTCCGCTATTGGCTCTTAGCGGACACGGACTATGCGGTCGCTATCCGGAGTAAAGCGGACATGGGTTGGTGCACCGCAAATGTCTGCTTATGACCCAAAGCGGACATCGCACAGCACTTCCAATATCTCGATTTAAATGGCTACGATGCCCTTGCAAAATGAGGACCCGCATGAGGCGGCGCGAGTTCATTACTCTGCTTGGCGGCGCGGCGGCATGGCCGGTCGCGGCGCGCACGCAGCCGGCCGATCGGGTGCGGCGGATCGGCGTACTGATCGGTTTGGCCGCGGACGATCCGCAAGGCAGGGCCATTATCGCGGCGTTCCTGCAGGGGCTGCATCAATTGGGCTGGTCAGAGGGCCGCAACGCGAGGATCGACATTCGCTGGGGCGCAGGCGATGCCGAGAACATGCGCAAATACGCGGCGGAATTAGTCACCCTCACGCCGGACGTCATGCTGGCCACCGGTGGCACGACTGTAGGGCCGTTGCTGCAAGCCAGCCGCACTGTGCCGATTGTGTTTGCAAATGTCCCCGATCCGGTCGGCTCCGGCTTCGTCGATAGCTTGGCGCAGCCGGGCGGCAACGCTACTGGCTTTGTGCAGTTCGAATACAGTTTGAGTGGGAAATGGCTGGAACTGCTGAAGCAGATCGCACCGGGCGTGACGCGAGCAGCAGTCCTTTGGGATCCCGCCATAACCGCGGGCATCGGCCAGTTCGCCGTCATTCAGGCCGTAGCGCCGTCGCTTGGGATGGAGGTTCGCGCCGTCAAGGTGCGCGACGCGCCCGAGATCGAGCGCGGCGTCGCGGCATTCGCGCGCTCCGCGAATGGTGGTCTGATCGTGACGGCGAGCGCACTGGCGATCGTTCATCGCGATCTGATCGTCGCGCTGGCGGCTCGGCATAAACTGCCCGCGGTCTACAACAACCGGATCTTCGCCACCGACGGCGGCCTGATCTCCTATGGGCCTGATTTTATCGACCAGTACCGTCGCGCGGCTACTTATGTCGACCGCATCCTCAAGGGTGAGCTACCCGCCGATCTTCCGGTGCAGGCCCCAACCAAGTACGAACTGGTAGTCAATCAAAAGACCGCCAAGGTGCTTGGCCTCACCGTGCCGCCGTCTGTGCTTTCCCGCGCCGACGAGGTGATCGAATAAACGGCGGACTGTCCGCTTCTGGCCCTTAGCGGACATTGATTTGTGCGCCGCCAATGTCTGCTTTCGGGGTTAAAGCGGCATGACCTTTCGCAGCGCAAATGTCTGCTTATGACCCAAAGCGGACGAAATAAATCTTCCATAAATTGACTCGAGCGAGGCTTTTTCGGAACTCCAAATTTTGATTTCTTGAACCGATATCAAAGCACGAGATGGTCATGAAAAGATCGATTATTTGCCTTGCCGCTTCCGCGCTGATGTCAATGTCTGCCGTGTCTTCCTCAGCGCAAACGAAGTCAGCCGTCGACAAACTCTACATTCTGAACTGCGGCGAAGGTGTTGCGGGCGATATTTCCCGGTGGTCGCCAGGTGTGGACGTCGGTAAATCGATGCCGATGGCCGAAAATTGTTACCTCATCCATCACGCGCGGGACTGGCTGCTTTGGGATACCGGTGTCACGGATGCAATCGCTGCGATGCCGAGCGGGCAAGTCCCTTCGGACCCACGGGCGATTCATTGGTATAGACCAAAGACGCTCGCCGCAGAGCTTGATACGGTCGGCGTGAAGCCCTCCGACATAAAATATCTCGCCATCTCGCACACCCATCCGGACCATGTCGGCAACGTGGAAATGTTTCCGCAATCCCTGCTGTTGGTGCAAAAGGCTGAATACGAATGGCCCAATCCGCTCGGCGTCGGCCGTTTCAAACCGGAGCACCCGGTAAAAAAACTTGAAGGCGACTATGATGTCTTCGGGGACGGGAGCGTGACGATCCTCTCGACTCCGGGGCACACGCCCGGCCATCAGTCGCTGCTGGTGAAATTGCCAAAGACCGGTGCAATCGTGTTGTCGGGCGATGCCGTCCACTTCAAAAGTAATTGGGACAATCGGCGAGTGCCCTCGATAAACACCGACAAGGACAAGACGCTGGCTTCGATGCAGCGCATCGCCGACGTCCTGGCGAAGGAGCACGCCCAGCTTTGGATCAATCACGACAAAGCACAGCGCGACACTTTAAAGATGGCGCCTGCCTACTACCAGTGACTGACGGTAGAAGCCTCAACGATGTCCGGGCCCTTAGCAGACATTGATTTGTGCAGCGCCAATGCAAAGCAAACAGCGCAAAATTAATGCCGGTTTTATGCCGGTCTTAAAGAACTCTTCAGACTGCGCGCGCCATCGTCGACCGTGGGGGCGTACTTGTCAGTGGAGTAACTACTATGAGCGTCGCGGCAATTGGCTCTCATCCTGTCGTTCCGACAGTGAGCGGAGCTGAAAGGGCAGAAGGCCCTGGGCCAGACCACGACGGGGATTCGGATGATGTGGGCGCGGCTATACAAACCGTGCAAGCGCAGCCAACCTCCGGAACGGGAAAGCTAGTCGACAAAACTTGCTAAGATTGCCGACATGAAAAAGGCCGCCTCGGTTGGCGGCCTTTTTTATTGAAGCTGATCTTGCATATGTCCGCTTTTGGCCCTTAGCGGACATGGGCTAGTGCACCGCACATGTCAGCTTTCAGAGGCAAAGCGGACATGAGCTATTGCGGGAATCCGCTTTCGCGGTCGCTATCCGGAGCAAAGCGGACATGGGTTGGTGCACCGCAAATGTCTGCTCATGACCCAAAGCGGACATTGCCCCCTTCCAGTGTATTAGCTTAAGCCGGTACGATGCCCTCCGAACTCTCAGGGGCGGCAATGAGACGACGCGAATTCATTACTTTGGTCGGCGGGGCGGCGGCGTGGCCGTTCGCCGCACACGCTCAGCAAGGCGCGAGCATGCGGCGTGTCGGAGTTCTGTTCGCCGCGTACAGCGAGGCCGACAAAGCAGGCCAGGCACGCATCGCAGCTTTCACCAAAGCATTAAATGACCTGGGTTGGGGCGAAAACCGCATTCGGATCGACTATCGGTGGGGTGCGGGAAATGGCGAACGGTTGCGGACCTTGGCTATCGAGCTAATCCAGTCAGCGCCGGATACGATCATCGCAGTGGGCGATCCCGCGCTTTCGCAACTTAAAGGCCTGAAAAGCGATATCCCGATCGTGTTCACGCAGGTATCCGAGCCCGTCGACAGTGGTTTTGTCGTAAGCCTTGCCCGTCCGGGCGGCAACATCACGGGATTTCAAAACTTCGAGCCGGAGATGGGCGGCAAGTGGCTCGGCGTGCTCAAAGAGATTGCGCCCAGCGTGA
The DNA here is from genome assembly GCA_035708425.1 of Pseudolabrys sp. Classification (GTDB taxonomy): domain Bacteria; phylum Pseudomonadota; class Alphaproteobacteria; order Rhizobiales; family Xanthobacteraceae; genus Pseudolabrys. Next base: position 2,276 of record DASSSM010000317.1, on the reverse strand, counting down.
AACGGGTTGGGATACTGTTCAGTGCGGACCCGCATACATCGTTGTTTTTGCGCGCAGTCGAAAAGTTCGCGCCGTCACTCAACGTCTCGGTCTCGGTCATCGACATCCAGCACGAACTTGAGGGACCGATTACAAAATATGCAGAGGAGCCGGATTCAGGCCTTATCGTTCTCCCGCACCCCCGCACAATTGCAAATCGTGGATTGATAAATTCGCTTGCTGTCAGACATCGCCTGCCGGCGATTTATCCCTATCGATACTTTTCAGCCGATGGCGGCCTGATCGCCTACGGGCCGGATCAGATCGATCAATGGCGCGGCGCAGCAAGATATGTCGATCGGATCCTCAAAGGCGAAAAGCCCGCAGACCTTCCCGTGCAGGCGCCAACCAAGTACGAGCTGGTGATCAACCTCAAGACCGCCAAGAGCCTCGGCCTCACGGTGCCGCCGGCGCTACTCGCGCGGGCCGATGAGGTGATCGAGTAAGAATACCGATGTCCGCTAATGGCCCTTAGCAGACATTGATTTGTGCAGCGCCAATGTCTGCTTTCGGGGGCAAAGCGGACATGGCCTTTTGCGGGGCACATGTCTGCTTTTGCGGTCGCTATTGAGAGTAAAGCGGACATCGGCTGTTGCGCTGCATATGTCCGCTTATGACCCAAAGCGGACATTGTGTGGTCCCTTAACGAGCCCCGGTTGAACCGCTACGATGCCCCATCTTGGGCCGCACGGAGCGGGGCAAATGCGGCGGCGCGAGTTCATTACGCTTCTCGGTGGCGTGACAGCAGCATGGCCGCTCGCGGCGCGCGCGCAGCAGCCAGAACGGATGCGCCGGATCGGCATATTGATGTCGCTTGCCGAGACCGACGCAGAAGGGCAGGCCCGAGTCGCGGCGTTTCGCAAGGAGCTTCACGCGCTCGGGTGGGCGGAGGGCCGTAACGTCCGGATCGACGTTCGCTGGGCGGCGTCTAACGCAGCACTGATGGAAGAATTCGCGAAGGAACTTGTCGCGCTGCAGCCTGATCTCATCCTTTCACATAACACCCCCACCACGGCGAGTTTGGTGAAACGAACACCTACTATCCCAATCGTTTTCGTGGTCGTTTCCGACCCGGTCGGCAGCGGTTTCGTTGCGAGTTTCGCGAGGCCGGGCGGCAACGTCACCGGTTTCACCAATATCGAGCCAACTATGGCAGGCAAATGGTTGGAACTGCTCAAGGAGATCGCACCGAGCGTTGCCCGAGTTGCTTTGTTGTTCAACCCGGCAACTGCGCCCTATGCGGAATATTACCTAATTCCGTTCAAGGCTGCCGCCGCATCGCTGGCGTTGGAGATGATTGCGGCCCCCGTTCGCGATCCCTTAGAGCTCGAATCCACCATTGCAGCACAGGCACGCGCGCCCAATGGCGGACTTGTCGTTTTGACCGATTCATTCTTGGTCGCTCATGAGGTAGAAATCACATCGCTGGCTGCTCGCTACCGCCTCCCGGCCGTCTATCCGTTTCGTTTCTTCGCTGAACACGGCGGCCTGATGTCCTACGGAAATGACCTGTTCGATAATTTTCGACGCGCGGCGACTTATGCCGATCGAATACTCAAAGGTGCGACCCCGAAGGAGCTTCCGGTTCAGGCCCCGGTCAAGTTCGAGCTGGTCATCAATCTCAAGACGGCCAAGGCGCTAGGCCTTAAAGTGCCTGTGGGTCTTCAGCAGCGCGCCGACGCCGTGATCGAATAAGAAAAGGATGTCCGCTTCTGGCCCTTAGCTGACATTTCGTTTTGCACTGCATCCGTCCGCTTTCGGCAGCAAAGCAGACATGACCGTTTGCGGGAATCCGCTTTCGCGGTCGCTATAACGGAGGGCTCAGCTACGGCGTTTCGCCCCCAATCCGGGACATAGGCCATGTAACCGGATTGCCACAGGCCGCGCTTTTCATGGGATTCCTAGACGGCTCTATATGCGTCGAATGAGTCTGGGCGTATTTTATTTTGCGTCTGTCGCATTGGGGGAGGGCTGCTAATGCGCCGCCTGTCGCTTGCTACTATTGGCGTTTCCACCATCGCATTCACGCAGCTGGCGTCTGCGGCGGATTTGCCGCGCAAGGCACCCCCCCGCGCCACCGCCACCACCCGTCTTTAGCTGGACCGGTTTCTATGCCGGAGGGAACGTTGGCGCCGCGTGGAGTCACAGCAATGTCAACTACGCGGCAAATGATCCACTCAGTGCAGAACTATTTACCCCACCCTTCTTTGCTCCACCGCCTCCTGCTTCGGTCCGCG
>DASSSM010000316.1:0-2076 GCA_035708425.1 Pseudolabrys sp. | reverse complement strand
AGTCGAACTTCACCAGCCCCGCCTGCTCCACCCATTTCATGTTGAATTGGGTGACCGGCATGTCGGACTTCGGATCACGGTAGAGCGGCACCAATTCGGACAAGGGCCGGTCACCGATCACGATGCCGGCGGCGTGGGTCGATGCGTGGCGATTGAGGCCTTCAAGTTTCTGCGCAATGTCGAAAGCCCGCTTGACCACGGGCTCACTGTCGCGTTCGGCCTGCAGCCGCGGTTCGCCCTCGATCGCCTGCTTTAGCGAAACCGGCGCCGCGGGGTTCTGTGGCACGAGTTTGCAGAGCTTGTCGACCTGCCCGTAAGGCATCTGCAATACGCGGCCGACATCACGGAGAACGCCGCGCGCTTGCAGCGTGCCGAAGGTGATGATCTGCGCCACCTGATCGCGCCCGTAGCGCTCCTGGACGTATCGGATCACCTCGTCCCTGCGGTCCTGGCAGAAGTCGATGTCGAAATCGGGCATCGACACACGCTCGGGGTTTAGAAACCGCTCGAACAGCAACCCGAACCGGATCGGATCCAGATCGGTGATGGTGAGTGCGTAAGAAACGAGCGACCCTGCGCCCGAACCACGACCGGGACCAACGGGTATGCCTTGTTTCTTCGCCCATTGGATGAAGTCCGAGACGATCAGGAAATAGCCCGGATATTTCATCCCCGCGATGACGCCCAGCTCGAAGTCGAGCCGCTCGCAGTATTCGTCAACGGTGTGGCCAGGCGCAACGCCGGCGGATGCGAGGCGGGTTTCAAGCCCCGCCTCCGCTCGCTTGCGCAGCTCGCTCGCCTCGTCGAACGTCCTGCCGCTGTCGCCGACAGAAAAGCGAGGAAGGATGGGCTGATGCGTGCGCGGACGGAATGCGCACCGTCGCGCTATCTCCACAGTCGACGCAACAGCCTCCGGAAGATCGGCAAAGCGTTCAACCATTTCCGCACGAGACTTAAAGCGATGCTCCGGCGTCAGCTGACGCCGCTCTGTCTCCGCAAGCAGTCGGCCCTCGGCAATGCAGATCAGCGCGTCATGCGCTTCGTAATCCTGCGCTGTCGCAAAATAGGGCTCGTTGGTGGCGACCAGTGGTATTGATTTGGCGTAGGCAAGATCAATCAAGCCTACCTCGACCCGGCGCTCGGAGGGTGTCCCATGGCGCTGCAATTCGACATAGAGCCGGTCGCCAAACAGCTCAAGCAATACATCAAGACGACTGGCCGCCAGATGGCTTTGTCCTGCGGCAAGCGCGCCGTCGAGTGGCCCGCCTGGCCCACCCGTGAGCGTGATGATGCCGGCGGTCTCGCCAGCCAGCCATTCGGCCTTCAGGCGCGGCGGTTCGTGCGCCGGCGTTTCGAGGAAAGCGCGAGAATTCAGGCGCATCAAGCTGCGGTAGCCCTCGGGCCGCGCCGCAAGCAGCACAATGCGTGCCCGTTCCGGTTGGGCATTAGGATTGCGCGGACCGTGATCGGTATCGCCGAAGTCGACGGCAAGCGCACAGCCGATGATCGGCTGGATGCCGTAACCCGACATTTTTTCCGAGAACTCCAACGCGCCGAACATATTGTCGGTATCCGTCAGCGCGAGTGCCGGCTGCCGATCCGCCTTCGCGAGCTCGGCCAGCCGCGCGATTGTGAGTGCGCCTTCCAGCAGGGAATAGGACGAGTGCACGTGCAAGTGCACGAAATCGAGGCCGGCCATGGGTGATTCCTTCAACCCGCCCAGAGTGAGGACAGTCGGCGGCTGCGTCCACTAAGAATGCCGCGCGCAAGCCCGCTATGCCCGCTTTTCGCAGCACGCGCTCCGAAGACGGCGATGGCCGGGAGAGGCCCGGGCCGTCACGGCGAAATGCGAGAACGCGCGCCTATAGATTTCCCAGCACCTGGGTCCAGATGGCGATCATCCCAACAAACAGTGACAGCGAGGCCAGGGCAGCGGCTTCCTGAACTACGGTTTTCAACATGGCGTCTCTCCCAGAACAGAGAGAGAACATAGTTCATTGTTTGTTCCTAAGTCAAGACCAATGGGCAATTGATGTTGAACTCAAGCTGCAAAATCAACAAGTTACAGAGTTATCC
>DASSSM010000315.1:0-3924 GCA_035708425.1 Pseudolabrys sp. | reverse complement strand
TTTTTTGAGTCATGTCAGAGGCCTCAGGCAGATGAAAGTATCGATCTTGCGACGATGATTTTCTGAACGTCAGACGCGCCTTCGTAAATTCGCAAGGCGCGGATTTCCCGATAGAGCGTCTCGACCGGGTGGCCGGAGCGCACGCCGTCGCCGCCATGGATCTGCACGGCTGAGTCGATCACACGCTGCGCCGCCTCTGTCGCGTACAGTTTCGCCATCGCTGCCTCGCGCGTCACGCGCGCCGCACTCGTGTCCTTGGACCAGGCGGCGCGATAGACAAGAAGCGCCGCCGCGTCGATCTCGATCGCCATATCGGCAATATGACCCTGGACCATCTGCAATTCCGACAATGGAGCCCCGAATAGTTCGCGGCTTTTGGCCCGCTTGATCGTTTCGGCGAGCGCACGGCGCGCGAAACCAAGCGCCGCGGCCCCCACCGAAGTGCGGAAGACATCGAGCGTCGCCATCGCGATCTTGAAGCCGTCGCCGGGCGCGCCGATGAGATCGTCAGTGCCGACACGGCAATCCTTGAAGGTCAGGCGCGCCAGCGGATGCGGCGCCATAACCTCGATACGCTCGGCGACCGACAGTCCGGGATTATCGCCGCGCACGATAAAGGCCGACAGGTCCTTCGCGCCTGCCGCCTCGCCGGTGCGGGCAAAGACCACATAGAGGTCGGCGATCCCCCCATTCGATATCCATGTCTTCTCGCCGTCGAGAGTGAAACCGTCGCCGCCCCGTCGCGCCGTCATTGAAATATTGGCGACGTCGGAACCGGACGCCGGCTCTGAAAGCGCAAACGCCGCGATTGCCGTACCGCTTCGGGTCTTCGACAGCCAGCGAGCTCTTTGAGCGGGCGCGCCGAACAACGAAATTGGGCCGGCGCCAAGGCCCTGCATCGCGAAGACAAAGTCTGCGAGGCCGGAATGGCGTGCCAGCGTTTCGCGGACTAAGGCCAGCGTTCGAACGTCGATCTTGTCCGACGGGCCCTCACCAGGCGCAGTGTGCTTGAGCCAGCCATCGCGGCCGAGATTGCGCACCAGTTCGCGGCAGGCGGCATCGACATCTCGGTGATCGACATCCGCACAATGCTGGGCGGCCCATGTTTCCAGCTGGTCGGCAAGCGCGCGATGACGCTCCTCGAAAAACGGCCAACGCAGGAAACTCCGGTCGAGCATCGTCAATTTCCGGCAAACTGCGGTTTCTGCTTTGCGACAAAGGCCTCATAGGCCCGGCGGAAATCTTTCGTTTGCATGCAGACCGCCTGTGCGAGCGCCTCCGCCTCGATTGCGTCATCAAGCGGCATCGCGAATTCCTGGTGCAGCATAGTTTTCGTCATGCCGTGCGCGAAGGTCGGGCCGCTCGCAAGCTGCTGCGCAAGCGTCATCGCATCCGCTTCGAGCTTGGCGGAGGCAACAATGCGATTGAAAAAGCCCCAGCGCTCGCCCTCCTCTGCCGTCATGACACGCCCGGTATAAAGAAGCTCCGACGCGCGGCCATGGCCGATGACGCGTGGCAGCAGAGCGCAGGCGCCCATGTCGCAGCCGGCAAGCCCGACACGGGTGAACAAAAATGCGGTCTTGGCTTGCGGCGTGCCCAAACGGATGTCGCTGAACAAGGCGATCATCGCGCCCGCCCCCACACAGACACCGTCAATCGCCGCGATAATCGGCTGCGGGCAGGCGCGCATCGCCTTCACGAGCTCGCCGGTCATCCGCGTAAACTCGAGAAGTCCCTTCATGTCACGGCCCGTCAGCGGCCCGATGATGTCGTGAACATCCCCGCCGGAGCAGAAATTGCCACTGTTCGAGCCAAACACGACGACCTTGATATCGCGGGCGCGCTCAAGTTCGCGGAAGGTCTGCCCGAGTTCGGCATAACTTTCGAAGGTGATCGGGTTCTTCCGTTCGGCGCCCTTGAGCGTGATCACGGCAACGCCGTTCTTGGCCGCCCAATTGAAATGTTTCGGCTTAAAGTCGCTCATGGTCATGCGCGCGACCCTCCATTGCGAATGCGGCTGGACAATCCGTCGAGATGGCGGATCAGCATGTCCGCCTCGCCCGCGTCGAATTCGGACAGCAAGCCATCGACCCACGTCTCATGCGCCTTGGCCATCGCCGTGAACTGTTTCACGCCGCGCGGAGTGAGCCGCACGATTATGGCACGGCGGTCATCAGCGGGCGCCTGGCGCACGACGATCTTGTCCGCCACCAGCCGGTCGATGATGCCGGTGACGTTTCCGTTGGAGACCATCAGGAAGCGCGACAGCTCCGTCATCGTCATGCCATCGGGCTTCCGTTCGAGCGCCGCCATCACGTCAAATTGCGGGAGCGTCACCTCAAACTGGACACGGAGCCGTTCGCGCACCTCGGCTTCGATCGCACGGGCGGCACGCAATATGCGGATCCATAACCGCAGTCTTTGCTTGCTCAGTGGCTGCGTCGTTAGCCGTGGCTTCGATTTGATCGCGATCGTCATGCCGCGCCCCCGGCAATGACTATGGCTTCGCCGTTGACCGCATTCGCCGCCGGGGAGCACAGCCACAGGACCTTGGCGGCGACATCGTCCGGGGAAATCAGCCGGCCGTCGGCGTTGTCCTTGGCGAGCACCGCACGCGCCTCGTCGACAGAGCGCCCGGTCTTGCCGGCGACCGCGGCGGCCGCCGCATCCAGAAGCGGTGTATCCGTGTACCCCGGACACACAGCATTCACAGTCAACCCGTCGGCCTTGAGTTCTGCCGCCAAAGCGCGCGCGAGGCCGACAACCCCGTGCTTGGCGGCACAATAGGCCGCTACATAAGGATAGCCCTTCAACCCCGCGGTCGAGGCGGTGAATACAATGCGCCGGATCCCTTTGCCTTTGCGCGTCACGTCGCCCAAAGCGGCTTGCACCGTCAAAAACGCGCCAGTCAGGTTGACCCCGATCATCCGCTGCCAGTGCTCGGCCGAGATTTTTGCCGCCGGCGCGCTTTCGGCTGCGCCGGCATTGGCAACAATAATGTCGATCGGCCCATGTGCGGCATGCGCGGCCGCTACCATTGTCTCGCAGTCTGCGGCTTTTGTTACGTCAGCCATCACCGCGATCGATTTCGGCAAATCGTGCGCGACCGCATCGAGCGGCGCCTTCCGGCGTCCGACAAGCGTCACGGCGGCGCCCTCCTTCGCGAGCGCCCGCGCGATCGCCGCCCCTATGCCGGTGCCGCCGCCCGTGACCAACGCGTGCAAGCCGTCGAGCGCGCCCATCACACCTTCCCCGCCATCACATCGGGACGCGACTTCAATCGATGCAGCTGATCGCGGCCCGGCCAATAAGGTTTCGGCCAGGCCAAACCCTCATAACCAAGATCCGCCGCGGCGTGCAGCGTCCAGTACGGGTTGGCGAGGTGCGGCCGCGCAAGGCAGACGAGGTCGGCCCGCCCTGCCATCAGGATCGAATTGACATGGTCGGCGTCGTAAATGTTTCCGACCGCGAGCGTCGCAATGCCCGCTTCGTTGCGGATACGGTCGGAGAACGGCGTCTGAAACATCCGTCCGTAGACCGGCTTCGCCTGTTTCGACGTCTGTCCAGCGGAGACATCGATCATGTCGGCGCCGGCGTCGGTCAGAATGCGCGCGACCTCGACCGCATCACGCGGCGAGATGCCGTCCGGCACCCAATCATTTGCGGAAATGCGCACCGAGATCGGCTTGTCGTCGGGCCACACCGCCCGTACTGCGCGAAACACCTCAAGCGGAAACCGCATGCGGTTCTCGAGACTGCCGCCGTATTCGTCGGTGCGTTTGTTGGTGAGCGGCGTGATGAACGCCGACATCAGGTAGCCGTGCGCGTAATGCAGCTCGAGCCAGTCGAAGCCGGCCCGCTGCGCCATTTCCGCCGAGCGGACGAACTCGTCGCGTACTCTGTCCATGTCGGCGCGCGTCATCG
>DASSSM010000314.1:0-4139 GCA_035708425.1 Pseudolabrys sp. | reverse complement strand
GACCTTGGCCTTGAGCATGTCGATATCGGCCTCGACCGTCGGGCTGTCCGGATGCTTTTCCGGATAGGCCGAGACCGAAATCTCGAAATCGGGCGCGATGCGCTTGATGCCACCCACGAGATCGGCGGCATTCTGGTAGCCGCCCGGATGCGGGGCATAGCGCTCGCCCGCGCCGCCGACTGGGTCGCCGCGCAAGGCGACGAGGTGGCGCACACCGGCGGCATGATAGTTTCGCACGATCGCATTGATGTCGTCGCGAGTCGCCGCAACACAAGTGAGATGCGCCGCCGGCGTCAGCGGCGTCTCTGCCAGAATGCGCTTGACGGTCGCATGCGTGCGTTCGCGTGTTGTGCCACCAGCGCCGTAAGTCACCGACACGAAATCCGGGGCGAGCGGCGCGAGGCGCTCGATCGACTCCCACAGGATCTTGTCCATCTCTTCGGTGTTAGGCGGGAAGAACTCGAACGACACGCCGATGCGGCGTTTTTCGCCGCGCGTGAACCGACTCAAACGCACCGGGCTGTTCATCACGCCACCTCGCGCCGCAGCGGCGTCGCCATCAATGCACGCGTGTCGCGCGCGAGCCAGAGCGAAACGGCAATTTTGCCTTCGGAGCCGGGCTCGGGCGCGAGCGATTTGTGCATCACCGGATCGAGGCCAGACGCCGTGATCCACTGCGTCACCGTGTCGGGTGCAAAGCCGAGACGCCGGTGCGCGAATTGCTCGCGCAGGAATTCCTGCTCGTGCGGCGCGAAATCGACGACCAGCAGACGTCCGCCCGGACGCAACACGCGCGCCGCCTCACGGATCGCGCGCGCGCCGTCGTCGAGGAAGTGCAGCACCTGATGCAGAATGACGACATCGAAGGAGTCGTTGGCGAGCGGCAGGTCGTAGATGTCGCCTTGCCGGACGCTGCAATTTCTTAGCCCCGCCCGCTCGAGGCGGTCGCGCGCAAGCAACAACATGTCAAGCGAGAGATCGAGCCCGAGCCCGCGCTCAATGTCCGGGCCAAATATTTCGAGCATGCGGCCGGTGCCGGTGCCGAGATCGAGCAGCGAGCGAAATGGCTTGTCGGACAGTGCCGCACGGATTGCGTCTTCCACCGCCTCGTCGGCGACGTGGAGCTTGCGGATGCGATCCCACTCGGCGGCGTGGGCACGGAAATACGCCTGCGCCGCTGCAGCACGCGCCTGCCGCACCGAAGACAGCCGTTCGCGGTCACGCGCGATGGTCTGGTCTCCGGGATTGAGACGCTCGATGAGCGCGCGGGCGACGTCGGCGCCTCCACCGTGTTCGGCAAGCCGGAAGAAAGCCCAGGTGCCTTCGCGGAAGCGCTCCACCAGCCCTGCTTCGACCAGGAGCTTGAGGTGGCGTGAGATACGCGGCTGCGACTGGCGCAAAATGTCGGTGAGATCGGAAACGGTCAGCTCGGCCTCGGCCAGCAGCGCCAGCACCCGCAGGCGGGTCTCCTCGCCGGCCGCCTTGAGCGCCGTATTGAGAGCATCGAAACCGAGCTTGCCACTGCCGCTCATGGACTGCCCTTGGGCTGGTTCCCACTATATAAGGATATCTTTATACGTTGAAACAGCCGACCGCAAGTCCCCATCCATTGGCTTTGTTGGTCGGCGTTCCGGGGCCGTATTGGTACTGTTCTGAAACGGAAACGCGACTTAGTGGCACTAAGGAACAGGATGGACTCAGGGAAAGACTTTGGCATCCGTGAGGGCGAAAAGGCGGTCGACCTGCCTTCCAAGGCGGACGCGGGCCTCTATTTCATCGGGCGCATCCACACCCCGTGGAAGGAGCGCAAGGATTGCCCGAAGAACGCCAGGGAATCCGAAGCCGTCTGCGTGGTCGAACTCGACCCGCGATGGCATGAAGGGCTCAAGGACGTCGAGACCTGCACCCATCTCGTACTCCTCTACTGGATGGACAAGTCACCGCGAAACCTGGTTCTGCAGGTGCCCGGTCATTATGGCGTCCAGCACGGCACATTTGCGCTCCGTTCGCCGTCCCGGCCAAACCCGGTCGCGATGAGTGTGGTCAAGCTCCTGCGGGTGGATGGCAACCGGCTTTCGGTGATTGGCCTCGATTGCCTGGACGGGACACCGCTAGTTGATATCAAGCCGTATTTTGCCTCAACCGATAGCGTCCCGGAGGCGGTGGTGGGCTGGCACAGGCAGAAAGACTAAGAATTCCCAAATCCAATTTTCCGTAAATCGTTCCCAAGCCTTAAGCGTTTTTACCGCTTCACCTTCAGGGAACCTTTCAACCTGCTCGGTCATTTTCCTAACCGAAGACGGGAGGGTGTACCGACGAGGGTGTCATGTCCAAGTCAGTTGCGTTTGCCGCGATGGCAGCCGCTGCAGCGTTGACGTGCAACGTTGCGAACGCCGAACCGCTCTTCGCTTTCCTCACCCCGCCCGCTCCAGCTCAAATCGCGCCGCAAGTCCAACAGCCCGCTCCGGACGAGAGCGACGATGCGCAGCTTGATCCGCGGCTGCAGCGCCAGGTCGTCAGCTACAGCGGCCGCGAAGCGCCCGGCACGATCATCATCGATACGCCGCACACATACCTCTATTACGTGCTCGGCGGCGGCAAGGCGATCCGCTATGGCATCGGCGTCGGCCGTGAAGGCTTCACCTGGTCCGGCGTGAAGTCGGTGGAGCGCAAGGCCGAATGGCCGGATTGGTATCCACCGGCTGAGATGCTTGCGCGCCAGCCATATCTGCCGCGCATGACCGCGGGTGGACCGGGCAATCCACTCGGCGCGCGCGCAATGTATATCGCCGGTACGCAATACCGCATTCATGGCACCAATGCACCGAGCACCATCGGCAGGCAGGTCTCGAGCGGCTGCATCCGCCTCACCAATGAAAATGTGATCGATCTCTACAACCGTGTGCAGGTCGGCGCGAAGGTCATCGTGCTGCCGCAGACGTCGCTGGCCGCGCGCGCGCATCAGGTCGCGACACAATCCTATGCATCGCAGCCGGCCAGCCCTGCGCAGGCGGCATGGGACCGGATCCGCCGCACCAGCGTTTATTGAGCAATTCCGCTATTCTCCCCGCACTGGCCCGGACTTACCCCGGGCCACTTTTTTTACGCGCTTGTGCACAGTCGGCAGAGCCGAGTAAACCTCCCGGCTCCAAAACAGGGACGAACTCATGCGTATTGCAGCGATGGCCGCCGGCGCGCTCGGCGGTTATTTCGGCGCCCGGCTTGCGGCGGCGGGCCACGATGTCTTCTTCATCGCGCGTGGCGCCCACCGCGACGCGATCGCCAAAAACGGTCTCAAAATCGAGAGCGTACACGGCGACCTTCATCTGCCGAAGCCGAACGTCACCGATGATCCCGCCAAAGTTGGCCCAGTCGACATCGTGCTGTTCGCGGTAAAGCTCTGGGACACCGAAACCGCGGCAGCCGCCGCGCGCCCGCTTCTCGGGCCTCAGAGCCGCCTCATCACGTTTCAGAACGGAGTCGACAGCGTCGACCGGCTGTCCGCGGTACTCGGCGCGGATCGCATCATCGGCGGCGCCGCTTACATTGCGACGATGATCGCGTCTCCGGGCGTGATCAAGCACACCAGCGCCTTTGCGATGATGCGTTTCGGGCGCGCCGACAAAAAGCCGGACAACACGCTCAATGCTTTTGTCGATGCCGGCAAGGCGGCGAAGCTCGACATCGCGCTGTCGTCCGACATCCAACGCGAGCTGTGGCAGAAGTTCATTTTTCTGACGGCGATGGCCGGGTCGACGGCAACTTTACGGTCGTCGATCGGACCGATCGTCGCCGACACCGAGTTGCGTGGATTCTTTCGTGCACTGATGGAAGAGGCCTTTGCGGTCGGCAAGGCCAAGGGCGTCGCGCTTGATCCTGCCTATCTCGATGACCGCATGGATTTTGTCGTCAACAAGTGCGAGCCCGGCATGAAGGCCTCGATGGCGCACGATCTCGAGCGCGGGAATCGTATCGAGCTCGACTGGCTCGCCGGCAAGGTGCGCGCGCTTGCACGCGAGCTCGGCATCCCCACGCCGGCGAGCGATACGGTCTACACCGCGCTCAAGCTGCATCGCATGGGGGCACATTGACTATGTGGAGTCACCATGGATTGCCGGGTCAAGCCCGGCAATAACCGG
>DASSSM010000313.1:0-2312 GCA_035708425.1 Pseudolabrys sp. | reverse complement strand
TAGGTTCCGGTTGGATTGTTCGGATTGGCCAGGAAAACGATTTTCGTCTTCGGCGTGACTGCCTTCAAAATGGCATCCACATCCGCGGTGAAATCCCTTTCCGGCACGGCGACTGCCTTCGCCCCGGTGCCCATGGTGGCGATCGGGTAAACGACAAAGCCGTGCTTCGTGTAAATTCCCTCGTCGCCGTCGGTGAGGTAGGCGCGCGCAAGCAAATTGAGCAGATCGTCGGAGCCGGCGCCGCAGACAATGCGGTCAGGATCGAGGCCAAACGCGGCGCCGATTGCTTCGCGCAAGGCTGCAGCCGAGCCGTCCGGATAATCCTCAAGGTGCTCGCCGGCCGCGCGGTAGGCCGCGATTGCATTCGCGCTCGGCCCCAACGGCGTTTCGTTGGAGGAGAGCTTGAACACCTTGGCGATGCCAGGCGCGGTGCTCTTGCCCGGAACGTAAGGGGCAATATCGAGCACTCCGGGTCGCGGTTGCGGACGGTTCATCGTCATTCAAAGTCCGGCTGTCAGGTCTTGTCGGGGGCAACCGTATAGCGGTTTGCGTGGCTGCCGACGAGGGCTGCCGAGCGCACGGTGGCGCCAGCCTTAACCAAGGCGGCGTTGATCGACTTGAGGTCTTTGCCTGTCGGCAGGGTCACCAGAAGAGCGGCGCCATCGAATGCCCGATCCGGGACGGCAATGAAGTCGGCCAGGGCGGAAAGCGCCTGCGCAGGCGCCGCCCCCCAACCCGAAACGCGGATGCTCCAGACCGCCGTTTCGGTTGCCATGGCGTCCGCCGCGACGCGCGAGAGGACGAACACCGGCAAGGCCGCCGGGTGATCCGGGCGCTCGACGAAAGGAAGTCGCGCAATGATTTTGGGTGCGGCGTCGAATTCAAGCGCGCTCCACCAGTCGCCCGCCGAAGCCACGTCGAATGCGGGCACCAGCCCAAGGTCGCCCTTCGACGCCGACACCGCGGCGACCACGCCGGCCGCGCCCATATGCGGGACGAACGGGACGGTAAAGCCAAAATGAAAGCGCGCGGCATCGCGCATCAGAGCATCGCCCGCGGAAAGATCGGCATGGATTGAAAAGGGTGTCTGCACGAAAGTGAACGTCGAGATGATGACCCGCCAGATACTCTCGACAGTGTCGAGCGGCAGTATCCCTTTGTGCCGTTTCACGAGACGCCGCATCATCTCGGCCTCCCGTGCAGGGCGGAAAGCTGACGTGCCGCTATCCTGACTTCGTTTAACCGCAATAAGTCGGTCAATGATCTCGCTGCGCTCGATCAGAAGCTGATGCATCGCTTCATCGATACGGTCGATCTCCTTGCGAAGGTCCGTCAGCGCGTTGGTTTCGGGTGCTTTCACCATGGTGGCATTGATAAGTGGGCCGGGCCTTGAAATCAAAGAAAACGTTGACTGTAACCTGCTAGGTTGACACTTAAGCGTTATATCAGGGCTCCAGTTCGACCAGCGCCGGGAGCGCACGGGCGATTATGAGTGAAGCCAAATTGACAGGTCCGCGTGAGGTGGCCGATGCGCCGCGTGAAGCGGATCAGCCGCGCGACTCGCTCGTCGCCCAGTTCGGGGACCGGCCCTTGCGGCTCGACGCCGGAGTCGAGCTCTCCCCGTTTCAGATCGCCTACAAGACATATGGCCACCTGAATGCCGCGCGCTCCAACGCCGTGCTGATTTGTCATGCGCTCACGGGCGACCAGCACGTCGCCAGCGTGCATCCCGTTACCAAGAAGGCGGGCTGGTGGGAGACCATGGTCGGTCCTGGCCGGCCGATCGACACCGAGCGCTATTTTGTGATCTGCCCGAATGTGGTCGGCGCCTGCATGGGCACGACCGGCCCGTCGTCGACCGACCCCAAAACCGGCAAGCCGTGGGGCCTGGATTTTCCCGTCATAACAATTCGTGACATGGTGCGCGCGCAGGCGATGCTGCTCGACCATCTCGGCATCGAGTCGCTGTTTGCAGTCGCCGGCGGATCCATGGGCGGCATGCAGGTCCTGCAGTGGGCCGCAAGCTATCCGGAGCGTGTGTTTTCCGCATTGCCGATTGCCTGCGCAACGCGGCATTCGGCGCAGAACATTGCGTTTCACGAAGTCGGCCGGCAGGCGATCATGGCCGATCCCGAATGGCGCGGCGGCCGATACCTTCTCGAAAACACCAATCCGCGCAGGGGACTCGCGGTGGCGCGCATGGGCGCGCACATTACCTATCTGTCCGACGCAGCGCTGCATCGAAAGTTCGGCCGCAAGTTCCAGGATCGCGCGAACCCGACCTTTTCGTTCGATGCGGATTTCGAGGTCGA
>DASSSM010000312.1:0-3242 GCA_035708425.1 Pseudolabrys sp. | reverse complement strand
GCGTGCCCCACGATCCGGCAAGAAGCTTGCAGAGGTCGTAACCGGTGACGTTCTTCACCACACGGCCGCCGGATTTGATGGTTTCGCCGCGGCCGGTGACCGCTGTGACGCCAAGAAAATGATCGCGTGCGGCGCCGGCCTTGATGCGGCGCGGGCCCGAAAGATTGGCTGCAATCGCACCGCCCAAAGTGCCGCGATTTATCTCTCCGCCCAGCACGGGGCCGTAGTCGATCGGCTCGAAGGCCAGCTCCTGATTGTTTTTCTCGAGCAGGGTCTCGATCTCGGACAATGGCGTGCCGGCGCGCGCCGAAAGCACCAGCTCGGCCGGCTCATATAATGTGACGCCGGCAAGCCCCGACAGATGGAGCGTCAGATCGGTCTGGCTCGGCCGGCCGATCGTGCGCTTGGTCCCCTGCCCGGCGATTTCAAGCGGCTTCTCATTGCCGAGCGCCCAGCGCACGGCGTCCTCGACCTCCTTCGCATCGCGGGGTTTGAGTGTGTCAGCCATCGCGCGCGACAATTCATTCCGCCGCGCGCGCGGCGGGCTCACGGGCGAATGCAGGCATGATTTCGCGCGCGAACCGGCGCAATTGATCGACACCACCGGCGATCGTGAGCAACACATAGGTTACCCCGGCGTCGCGCAGCGCTTCGATCATTCCCGCGATCTCCTCCGGCGTGCCAAAGAGGGCGTTTTCTTCCGTCGCGCCCGCCCTGTCGGCATAGGCGAGCACGTGCGAGCCGGTCTTGCCATCGGGCATGCGCGCCACGTTGATCGTCCGGCGCGTATACTCGGCCTGGCGTATCAGCGCGGCTTCCTTGTCGGCCTTGTCCTTCGCCACGTAGAGCTGGCGAGCAGCCGTCACCTGCATCGATTCGAACGGCAGTCCGTTTGCCTCGCGCTCGGCCTTGTAGATGGCAATACGTTCGCCGAGCGCTGCGGCCGATGCATATTGATCGAGGATGAGATTGAAGCCGCGCGCGGCAGCGCGGCGGATCGAGTGCGGATTCCCGGCGGCGACCCACAGCGGCGGATGCGGGCGTTGCGCCGGCGGCGGTTCGACGATGATGTCCTCGAAATGCCAGAACCGGCCCTCGTGCGAAAAACGCTCGCGCGTCGTCCACGCGCGCGTCATGACCTCGACCGCCTCATCGAAGCGGGCCTCGGCATCGTCCGGCGAAATCTGAAAGCCCTTGAATTCGCTGTGCCGGTAACCCTTGCCGATGCCGAGATCGAGACGGCCATGCGAGAGAAGATCGAGCGTTGCCGCTTCTTCGGCGAGCAGCACCGGGTTGTGCCATGGCGGCACGATCACCGCGGTGCCCAGACGCAATGTCCTGGTGCGCATGGCAAGCGCGCTGAGCAGCATCAGGGTCGAGGACACCTGATTCCAGCCGCTGAAATGATGCTCGACCGAGAAGCTCGAATGAAAGCCCAGCGCTTCGGCCTCGACGTTGAACTCGAGATAGTCGAAGAATCCGCGCCCGGTTTCGGGGCGAAATCCGGGGGCATCGGCTTTTGGCGAGCAGAACAGGCCGAAACGCATCACTAGAACCTCGGAATATCGGGAAACGGCAGCCTGCCGGCATGAACATGCAAGCGGCCGAGCTCGGCGCATCGGTGCAATTGCGGGAAAACTTTTCCGGGATTGAGCAGGCCTTTGGCGTCGAACGCACATTTGACCCGCTGCTGCTGATTGAGGTCGATCTCCGAGAACATTGTCGGCATCAGATCGCGCTTCTCGACGCCGACGCCATGCTCGCCGGTAAGCACGCCGCCGACCTCGACGCATAGCTTGAGAATCTCGGCGCCGAATTCCTCCGTCTTCTCCAGCTCGCCCGGAACGTTGGCGTCATAGAGAATGAGCGGATGCAGATTGCCGTCGCCGGCATGAAAAACATTGGCGATACGCAGACCGTATTTCGCCGACATCTCCTTCATCCGCTTGAGCACCAGCGGCAGCTGCGCACGCGGAATGGTGCCATCCATGCAATAGTAGTCGGGGGAGATACGCCCGACTGCCGGGAATGCGGCCTTGCGCCCGGCCCAGAACAGCAGACGTTCCTCTTCCGAGCGTGAGGCCTTGCAGGAAGCCGCGCGGCAATCGCGCGCGATTGTCTCGACGCGCTCGATCAGGTGGTCGACTTCGGCCGGAGGCCCGTCGAGTTCCACGATCAGGAGCGCCTCGACGTCGAGCGGATAGCCGGCGTGCACGAACTGTTCAACTGCCGCGATCGCCGGCCCATCCATGATTTCCATGCCGCCCGGAATTATTCCCGCACCGATGATGCGTGACACGCATTCGCCGGCATCTTCGGACGACGGAAAGCCGACGAGCAGCGCGCGTGCCGTCTCCGGCTTCTTCAGGATGCGCACTGTCACTTCCGTCACCACGCCCAGCAATCCTTCCGAGCCGGTGATCAATCCAAGGAGATCGTATCCCGCTGCGTCGAGATGCTTGCCACCGATACACAGCACTTCGCCGGTTATGAGCACGATCTCGCATCCCAGCAGGTTGTTTGTCGTCATGCCGTATTTGAGGCAATGCACGCCGCCGGAATTTTCCGCCACATTGCCGCCGATCGTGCAGGCGATCTGCGAAGACGGATCCGGCGCGTAATAGAAGTCCGCATGGGCAACCGCGTTGGTAACGGCAAGATTGGTGACACCGGGCTCAACCACCGCAACACGGTTTTCAAAGTCGATCTCGCGGATCCGGTTGAACTTCGCCATGCCGAGCAGCACGCCGTCGCCAAGCGGAAGCGCGCCACCAGACAGTGACGTGCCGGCCCCGCGCGGGACCACCTTGATGCCTTCATCGTGACAATACCGAAGCACCTCAGTCACTTGCTGGGTGGTCTCCGGCAGCACGACGACCATGGGAAGCTGTCTATAGGCGGTCAGGCCGTCGGTTTCATAGGGCCGCATCTCGCGCTCGCCCGCGATGACCCCCTCGCCCGGAACGATGCTGCGCAAGGCGGCCACGATGCGGTCGCGGCGCCCCAGGATTTCGGCATCGAGTACGGGCATACGGACCGACATTCCATGCAACTCCGTTATGTCCAAACAACGATATCAGCCATTTGACGGCTTACACATAGGGCTGGCAAAAACCAATGGAAACGAGGGTGGCGGCACGGACGTTTTTCCTCGTGGGGCGGCTGCCAAAGTCACAACGGGAGCAAGAGCGATGAAGTCGGTATTTGCTGCGGCCATTCTCGTGACCGCGATGGTTCAGGTT
>DASSSM010000311.1:0-10578 GCA_035708425.1 Pseudolabrys sp. | reverse complement strand
CTCGGCGGCATCCTGGATAATAAGAATCTTCCAGTCCCCGTCGGAAAGCCCCATGGCGGTGACGACATGTTCGACGGTTACGATGGTGGTGGAAGATTGAAACCAGCCGGTGCCCTGGATGCCGAACAAGTTGGGTTGCCCGGTGCGCTCCGCCTCGTCGAAATACCGCGTAATCCCGACTGTCGAATGCGCCAGCCCCGCGAAATCAATACAGGACGTTTCGGCGCGGGATTGAATAGAAGCTGACAGCGCTAAAATTAGCGCATAGCTGGCCTGTCTGAGCATTACGACGATTGCCCCTTCCCCCGCACAAAAGGAAGGTAGAATCGCCAATGCGACAACAACGATTTGCCGATTATCCGGACAAATTCACAGTCACTTTTCTGCTACGCGAACACTGTTTTTCGCTGTCTACCGCTAACGCCGTCAAATTCGAACCGTTCCTGAGCCCTGGGGTAGACTCTGGAGCTTGATCGGGCCCAAAGCGCGGCATCAGCGCAAAAAGAAAAGGCCGCCGGTGAGGGCGGCCCGGTTTCGAAAACCATTCAGTGTCAGGCTGCCCCGAGTTTCTTTACGACGCCCTGAGTGAAGAACTGCCGGATCTCGCGGGCCGGGCGGGCCTTGCTGAAGAGATAGCCCTGCATCTCGGTGCATCCGATCGACTGCAATACTTCCATCTGTTCGCGCGTTTCCACGCCTTCGGCGGTCGACGTCATGTTCAGGCATTTCGCAAGGCCGGCCACCGCATTCACGATCGCGAGCGGCTCGGCGCCGTTTGACAGGTCCTGAATGAACGAGCGGTCGATCTTGATCTTGTCGAAGGGGAAGCTGCGCAGGTAGCTGAGCGAGGAATAGCCCGTTCCGAAGTCGTCCAGTGCAATCTGCACGCCCATCTTGCGAAGCTCGTGCAGCGTGGCGAGCGTCGTGAAGGTGTTCTGGAGCAGGACGGTTTCGGTGATTTCGAGCTGCAGCTTGTGCGGTGACATTCCCGATTGATCGAGCGCCGCCTTGACCATGTTGACCAGGTTGCGATTGTTGAGCTGGGCCGGCGAAAGGTTGACTGCGACCTTGATGTGCTCCGGCCACTCAACCGCCTCGGCGCAGGCCGCCTTGAGCACCCATTCGCCAAGCGGCACGATCAGGCCCGTCTCCTCCGCGATCGGGATGAAATCGGCGGGAGAAATCAGGCCGCGGGTCGGGTGATTCCAGCGCAGCAACGCCTCGAATGCGTTGACGTCGTTGGTCTGCAGGACGACGAGCGGTTGGTAATAAAGCTCGAATTGTTCGGTCGCGAGCGCCTTGCGCAAATCCATTTCGAGCTCGCGGCGCACTTTCATGCGGGTGTTCATCTCCGGCTCGAAGAAGCGGAAAGTGCCGCGGCCGTCGGCCTTGGCGTCGTACATCGCCATATCGGCATTCCGCATCAACTCGCTCGACTCAACGGCATCCATCGGCGCAACCGAGATGCCGATGCTGATGTCGGTGACGATCTGATGACCCTCGATCTGGTAGGGCTTGATCACCGATTCGCGGATGCGCTTCGAGAGCGCGGCGGCGTCGGTGGCCTGCTCCATCTGCGTCATGATGATGGCAAATTCGTCGCCGCCCATGCGTGCGACCACGTCGAGCTCGCGCGTGCAGCCGCGCAGACGCTCGCCGACAAGCTTGAGCAGCTCGTCGCCGATATGGTGTCCGAGCGCATCATTGACGCTCTTGAAGTGGTCGAGGTCGAGGCAAAGCACCGCCAGGCACTCGCCGCGCTTGACGCGCTTGATCTCGTGGTTGAGCTGCTCGAGCAGCAGCGTCCGGTTCGGGAGGTCGGTCAGCGCATCGTGCCGAGCCATGTGCGCGATGCGTTCCTCCGAACGCTGGCGGCGAATACATCGCACGGCTGAACCTTCCCGACGGACGCGCGTTCTCGGTCCGTCTTCATGGGTCGCTAGCCAGCCACCGCCCGTGAGGGGCTTGTTCACGGCCAGAGAAACTGCCGAGCTCCGTCCGGTGCTCGAGGAGGTCGCGCAGGAGGCATCCCGATTTAACGACTTCCGGCGAAAGATCGTACAATTCGATATAACGTTGGTTGCAAAAAATTAGCCGCGTTTCCCGATCGAACATCAGCACGCCCTGGGACATGTTGTTCAGGACGGTCTGCAGCAGCTGTTCGTCTTTCCGCGACATGTGCGGAAAAGCCAGAATATCAGCGCGTACAGATTGATATTTCGACTGATCCATTGTGAGCCCCTCAACGAGAAAGGTATCCGGGTCAGTGCTCATCATTACGGTTGGCGGGTGTGGAAGCTGTTAGAGATTCAAAGTTGGTTTAATTAAAACCAGAATGATCGGAATCGGCCCATTTCACGCGCAGAATTGCGGGCTTCCGGCACGGGGGCCTGGTGGCGGAGGTCGGAATGTTAAATCAGTTTCTTTGTGATCCTGAACACAGAAGGTGCCGCCGTAGACGCCTAGTTTCAGACTCACGAAGCAAAAGACGTCAGGGAGACATCAAATGCGAATCGTCCTCATCGTTGCCTGCGCAGCCGCATTGGGTTTCTCGGCCTGGGCGAATCTTCCCGCCGATGCAGGCCAGTCCATCGGCACGCCGATCACATCAGTCACCACGACAAAGTAGTTGGCGCCGTCCGACACGGTTCTAACCCCGAATTGGGAAAAGGCCGGGCTTTGCCCGGCCTTTTCCTTGCAAGGGTGGAGGGATGGTCGTCCTGGCGCGGACTCGATTTATCGAGCAGCCACCATGAAGCGTTAACTGCCTTTCGGCGAAGGTGGCCGCACGCCGATCCCGACGAAATTTTCCGTTGCGTGGATTGTTCGTGATTGCAGCGTGAAGGGGTCGACGAAATGGAAAATCTTTTTTTGACGACGCTGCTGATCAGCGTCGTGATCGGCGTTCTCATCATCTATCACGTGACGCCCGAAGGCTGACACGCAACGCCCCTGTCCCCCCGCGCGGGAGGCAGCTCGAAATGGCCAAAAGGCGGCGTCTAGTAGCAGACGCGAGTCCACCGCAAGACGCGATGACCCCAGCGGTTGATCACCCAGCGGCGGCGCATGACGCAGTCGCCTCCGTAGGCGTAATACGGACCGCCATAGTAGCCGCCGTAATAGGGCGCACCGAAGCCGAGCGCGAAACCAGGGGCGAAGCCCCAGCCGAACCCACTCCAGCCCGAACCGCCGTGGCCGCGCCAACCACCATGCCAGCCGCCACCATGCCATCTGGCTTCGGCGGTGTCGGGCAAAGCCGCTGTGGCTGCCCCAACGGCAATGACCGCTGCGGTTGCCATGGCAATCCTTCGAAGTGACGTGCGCATCGCTGTTCCTCCACACCAACAACCTGACCGATAAATTGCGGGGCGTGAAACTCGTTCCATCGGAACCGGCAGGCCGGCGGTTTCCCGCCGACGCGGGGGCGACGCCCGTCCCGCGGTGCCGTTCCGCTCGGGCGGGGCATCCATGGGGTGCGCATTTCGAGGGCAGCGTGCGCGGTTTTGGCACCGCAACAGCGGTCCCGGCATTAACAGGTGTGATCCGCCTCACTCGATTACCGTGCAACCGCACTGTATTATCGGGCTGGAAAACGGATAGCCCATGCCACCGGTGGGGGACGCATGTTCGCCGCAAATCTTTCTTCAGCCACGGATCGCTTCTACGATTTCGTGGTGCAGGCCTCGTGGATCGACAGACTGATCGCCCATCTGGGTTTCGACCCGGCCAAACTCTCGATCGACGGCTTCTTCCACCACCTGATGGAGATTGCGGTGGCGAATATCAACACCGCGAACATGCTCGCGCTCGGTGGTGCGATCTTCTACGTGGCGACCTTGATGATGCGCACGATCGTTCCGCTGCGCGTTATCGGCATCATCAGCATCGCATTTTTTATCGCCTATGGCGTCGTCGCGGGCGCGGTCTCGACGCTGTTGCTTTATCTCTTCTCGCTGCCGGTGAACATCATCCGCTTGCGTCAAATGCTCACCCTCGTGCGAAAGGCGCGGAGTTCGGCGCAGGGCGACCTGTCGATGGACTGGCTGCGGCCTTATATGACGCCGCGAAAATACAAAAAGGGCGACATCCTTTTCCGCAAAGGTGACGTGGCCAACGAGATGTTCCTGACAGTGACCGGGAAATTCCTGGTCACCGAACTCGGCATCGAGCTTCCGCCCGGCCGCTTGATGGGTGAGCTCGGCTTCGCTGCTCCGAAGAACCGCCGTACGCAGACTATCCAGTGCCTCGAAAGCGGCGACGTGCTGAGCATCACCTACGAGACGCTGCTCGAGTTGTATTTCCAGAATCCGGAATTCGGCTACTACCTGCTGAGCCTGACCAGCGAGCGCCTCCTGCAGAATATTTCGCGCCTTGAAGGCGCGCTTGAAGACAGCAAGGCCAAGGTCCAGCAACTAGAGCGAGGCTTGCCCGCCGCGGCGCCGCGCTAGGCACAGTCGAATTTCCTCTGCCCTCCCGCTTGAAATTGTGGAGTATTATCGGACAAGGTTGAGACGGCTGCCAAAACGGTCGCAACGACAGAAATTTTTAGGGGGGATGCAATGATGCGGGCAGGAATAGCGGCCGGCATGCTGGCCGGGGCCGTGATCGTGACAGCAGGCATGCCGGCTGCGGCGCAGGTACGCGATGCGGTTTATCGGGGCACCCTTGTCTGCGACAAGCTGCCGTTTTCGGCCGGCAAAGGCCGCGAGGCGATTGAAGTCACGATCGCGGGCGGCACCGTTCGCTACAGCCACGTCGTACGCCTGCGCGACATAGCCGAGCCTGTCCCGGAACAGGGGAAGGGCAGCCTCAACGGACAAGACATAGAGCTGCAAGGTTCATGGAAGTCGGGCAATCGTCAGTATGAGGCGAAGTACAGCGGCGCATTCGTGAGGCGGCATGCCGACCTCAAGGGGACGCAGACCTGGACGGACGGCGGCAAGAGCTTCACGCGCGCATGCACGGGCACGATCAAGCGGCCGTTCAGAGTCTTTCTGCCGGGCGAAAAGAAATAGACCGCGCCTGAGCCGTACTCGGGGTTGCAAAAGGTTGCCGGGCTGAGGACTGACACGATGTCGCAGCGACTCCGGTATCGGGCAGGGTGGCCCGGGGGCGTCGCGGGGTGCGTATTCGGCCCGGAATTGCCGCTAGACTCCGGACGCGCCAGATAGGCACTCTTGATTGGAAATCGGAACTATCCCATTTGTTTTAAGGCCGGTGGCTCAACTCCAACCTTGAAAGGGAAGCGTCCCTTGCGAACCCGAACTATCTCTGCACTCGCACGTTTTGCCATTCCCGCTTGCGCCCTGATTGCGGCGATCGCCATGCCACCCCTGCCGGCCTCCGGCGCGGACGGCCCCTTTGCCGAATTCCCGGGCAGCTGGAGCGGCGCCGGAACGCTGAAACCCGAGAACGGCACCGCCGAGCGCATCCGTTGCAATGCCAACTACCGCGCGGGAAGCGCCCCGAACGAAATCAATCTTCAGTTGCGCTGTGCCAGCGACAGCTACAATTTCGACCTCGTCGGCGAGTTCGCGGTCGACGGCCAAAACCAGGTCAACGGGCGCTGGACGGAGCGCACGCGCAGCGTGGGCGGTACGGCCGTTGGCAATAGGAGCGGCGACCGGCTGCAGCTCCACGTCGAAAGCGCGGGCTTTTCGGCCGAGCTTGTCATGATCACGAGAAACAGACATCAAAGCGTCATTATCGACTCGCATGGCGCCGGACAGGTCGTGAAAGCGTCCATCAGCCTCAACAGAAGCTGACCTGCACCGGAGTGTGAAGCGACTCACAAACGCTGTTCACCGACCGAGCCATGATCCGGCAGGGGCCGAAGCCCAGCAGGAGGTTGCCATGGATCGTCAATTGGATCGCGAATTCGTCGTTTCGATTGTGGTTGCTCTTGTTCTCGCTATTGCCATCAAGGTTGTGATGCCAAACGCAACGGCGGCCGGTATCGAGATGGCGCAAATCCTGGTCCAGAACGAGCTGTCGGCGCAGCCCGACCTGTCGTGGCTGGTGTCGCCGTAGCCGGCGACCGCGTCCGCACCCGTAAAATTGCGACAAGTGTGAGGTGGCTCACAAATCCTATGGGCGCATGGGTGCAAGGATGATTTGGGGACGTCCTGGAAAGGAGCCCCTCATGCGCCGGACACTCACAGTTGCAGCCATTGCCGTTCTGGTTTTTGCCGGGATAGCCAAACTGGTCGCAGCGCCAAGCAGGACTGCTGCGGTCACGGACACCTCGATTCAACCCACGATATCGACCTACGACCTGCACACCGGATATCCCGGGATGAACAGGCTGCCGGTTGCGGAAATACCGCAGCCCTAACCGGCTACGGCATCAGCGGGCCGCCGGCCGTTCTCCACAACGGCCGGCATTCGGCCGCCGTTTAACCAGCCTAAATCGGGCTTTTCGTGATCCGTGTCACAGCGCGGGTCACGGCATCGGCGTAGATAAAATTTCAACAAAATCTCTTTTGCCGTGGAGGCAAAAATGCAACGCGTAACGGCAATGATGGCGTACGTTGTGAGCGAGGGAAGGCTGTGTGCGCTCAAGCCCGCGGAGTGGTCGCTTCTTTTGACCGGCGTGGCGATTTGTGGGATCGCGACACTTCTTTTCCTGATGGTCCACGCTTAGCCCCGCACGAAATACCGCAACCAGCGAAAGCTTTCCGACAACGACGGTCCGGAGCATCCGGATCGCGACCGGTCACGTACTTCTAGGGAACCGGGAATTGACTTAGCGCAACGTGGCTGGCGCCGATCTCTGTCAGAAACTGCGCAGAGACAGCCACATACAGGGTGGGAGCCCAGCGGGCAGACGGTTTCGGGTCTTCGGCCTGAGATTGCCGCTCGCAACGAGGTCAGTCATGAACGAATTACGCGCCCCTGCAAAACCATGCCCGCTCTGCGGCGTCGCGCTTGTGCGCGTGCCGACGGACGGCTGCTCGATCGTCTACAGGTGCTATCACTGCAAAACTGAAGTGGTGAAACCGATCCGACGCGACCCTGAACGCGGTCCAGTCGCGAGCCGGCGAGGGATTGCCCGCTTCCGCGCATAGCGCCGGATGTCGTCGGTTTCAGTTGGCAAGCGGCGCAAGCGCGTTGCTGAACGTCTCGGTGGATATCTGGAATAGGCCCGCAAAAGGCTGGTCCATTTCAAGGATGAGAAACAGGGCGCCGGAGACCGACAGTGCTCCGACCACGAAGGTGGCAACCACAACAGGTACCGGTCGCACGAACAAACCGAAGCTCGCAAATATGACGGTAAGCCAGAAAATCCTTACGGAAGTACATGGCGCAAAGTGCCCCGCCAAATACCAGCATAAATGTGATCGCTGAAATTACGAGCGGCCTCAGCGCAAATCTCTCCTTAGCCGACGATTTTGGCCATGGCGTCCATGGCCTTTTCGTCCGGATTGGCCAGGCAGCGCTCGATGAAGTCGTCGCTTTGCTTGTGCAGGACATCGAGATTGAATTTCGTGCTTCCGGACTTGCCCAGCATGAATCCACGCAGGAAGGCGATGGCGACGTCGCGATTGGCGCCGCTTTCGCGCATGATGTCCTTGCAGGAATATTGCTCGATGGTGCGATCCTTGCTGTCCTGCGCCGATATGGGCGCGATCGCGCCGGCCAGCAGGGCTGCGGCGCCAAGAATGGCCGCGATTTGCGTAAGTTTCATTTTTGCAAGCCCCTTTAATTGCAGTTGCTCCGGCGCAGAAGGCCGATACAGCGTGATCCACCGCTGAATGTGACGGCACCGAAGGTCGCCGGATCATTTTCACGTACGATTGAAAAAAAGTCGCCACCAAGGCTCGGGTTCGACTTGGAGGCCGTCACGGCACCGCTCGGCCTCTTGCCCATCTGCTCGGCGCAGTAGGTGCCATCGATGGCCGGATTGCAGGTTTGAGCGATGCCCTCCGCGCGAAGTATCGTGACAATAGTGAGTGCCACCAGCAAAATCCTTGGCACCGCGCCGCAAAGCATCCTCATCGGCTGAAATCCTCTTGCAAAAATCCTATTGCAAAGACCAAGCGGTTGAAAGCCCACGGTGTTCAAACGGGCGCGCACGCATAAAAGCCCGCAATTCGGCTTTGATCTGTATCAACACCACTGAAAAAAACAGGTTATGATTGAAATAGAAGTTCGCGATCCGGCGGTCTTCAACATTCGGGGGTAAGTATGTTGCGAGTAACCACTGCAGTCCTGGCGCTTTTGTTTGCGACGGCGGCGTCTGCGCAAACTCAGGTCCCGTCCAACAGCCGGTTGAAGACAATCTCAAGCACGAAGGTCGTCAAGGTCGCCTATCGGACCGACGCCAGGCCGTTTTCGTTCGTGAACAATAACCAGCCGGTCGGCTATTCAATCGACCTGTGCAAACTGGTGGTGACATCCATCGAGCGGCAGCTCAATGCAGGCAGCCTCAAGATCGAGTGGGTCCCCGTCACACTTCAGACGCGATTTTCAGCGGTGGCGAGCGGGAAGGCGGATATGGAATGCGGCTCGAGTACCGTGACCTTGGGCCGGATGAAAGAAGTTGATTTTTCGAGCTTTATCTTCATCGAAAGCACCGGCATCGTGGTCAGCAAGACGTCGAATATCCGAAGTTTTGCCGACATGGCAGGCAAGAAAATCGCGGTTGCGTCCGGCACGACGAACGAACAGGCGATCATTACGCAGATCAAGCAGCAGAAGATCGAAGCGGTGGTTGTTTCGGTCAAGAATGGGCCGGAAGCCATCGCGCTGCTGGAAAGCGGAAACGCCGATGGGTTTGCCAGCGACAAGCTTCTCCTCGTGGGTGCGAAGTTTAAGGATCCGGACGCGTTCATGATGCTGCCCGATGATTTGTCGGTTGAACCTTACGGGATCGGGTTGCCGCGCGGCGATTGGGCGTTCCGCCTCGCCGTGAATACGGGTCTGGCGCAAGTCTACGGCAGCGGCATGATCCTGAACGTGTTTGCGGCGTGGTTTAACCAGGTGGGCCTTCAGATGAGCCCGGTGATGAGAGTCGTGTACGGACTCGGGGCCTTGTCGGACTGACTGAGCCCAGGTTTGCCCGTTACTGCAGGCCGGCGCGCCGGAACCCTTCCAGGTAGTGCTTCCGGTCCTCATCAAGCTTGAACGGCATCTCCTTCGAGATCCAGCTCAGTGAAATATTGGGCTGGACACGGCGCAGTTCCTGCAGTGCGGCGGCCGCTACGTCGCTGCGTCCCGCCATGCCGGCGGACGCCGTGAGCACCCGGTGGCCGCCTACAAAATCGTGGCGTTCGCGAATGGCCTCGCGGGCAAACCGCATGGCTTCGGCGTAATTGTGACCGTTGTACTGCGAGTAGGCGGCAATTCCGTAATAGAGTGCGGAGAACGGGTCGCGCGGGCTCAGGCGCAGGGCGCGCCGCGCCGCGAGGTCGCCGTCCTGCCAGCGGCCGCAGTAGCAAAGCGTGAGGCCATAGTAGCATTGCGCCAGGGAAAAATTCGGATTGAGGCGCAGCGCCGTTTCGAATTCGGCGAGTGAGTCGTCGAAGCGCCGCGTAAAAAGGTAGACGTTACCCAAAGCGTAATGGGCCCATGGGTCCTCGCTGTCGGCGCGGAGCGCAGCAATAGCCGCGCGTTCGGCGATCGGCACCGCCTTTGACATTTCAGCCCAGCCCATATGGGCGCTGAAGGTATGGGCGGCAGCGAGCACGCCGAGCGCCTGCCCGTAATTGGGGTCGATGGCGGTTGCCTTTTCCAGCATCGCCTGCGCGACCATATTGTCCTGCCGCGTCAGCCGCCAGTAGTGCGACAACCCCCGCATCACAAGGTCCCACGCGTCCAGGCTGTCGGGCGGCTTGCGCTGCGCACGAAAATTCTCTGCGGCATAAAGCTGTGGCTCGATCGCCGCGACAATCGCTTCAGTGATTTCGTCCTGCACCGCGAAAACGTCGGCGATATCGCGGTCGTAGCGCTCGGCCCAGATGTGCGACCCGGTTGCAACGTCGTTGAGCTGCGCCGTGATGCGCACACGCTCGCCGCTTTTACGTACGCTGCCTTCGACGACGTAGCCGACGCCGAGATCCTCGGCGACCTGCTTCATGTGGACGGCCTTGCCCTTGAACGTGAACGACGAGTTACGTGCGATCACGAAGAACCAGCGCAGCTTCGACAAGGCCGCGATGATATCTTCACTGATTCCGTCGGAAAAATATTCCTGCTCGGGGTCGCCGCTGAGATTCACGAAAGGCAGCACCGCAATGGCGGGCCGATCGGGCAAGGGCAGGGCCGGGCGCGATGATTCCTGGGCGTCTCCTTGCGAATGGGACATCAGGTCGGGTGGGTCTACGCCCAAGGGTGTCACGCGCACGTCGCCCACAAAGCGCAGGCCTTTGCGTGCAATGGTGCGGATCAGCTTCTGATTGCCGCCGCTGTCGCCCACCGCTTTGCGTGCGGCATTGATGCGGCTCGTCAGCGTCGAATCGGAAACAACGCGCCCGCCCCAAACCGAGGCAATCAGATCATCCTTGCTGACGACTCGTTCCCGGTTCTCGACCAGGTAAATCAGCAGGTCGAACACCTGCGGCTCGACCGAAATAGGCT
>DASSSM010000310.1:0-3259 GCA_035708425.1 Pseudolabrys sp. | reverse complement strand
ATCCTGCGAGACGCTGCGGCGGCCACCATGGCCCTCGCTGACCGTCGCAAACATCACCAGGCGAAACGTGATGACGGAAAAAATGCCGATGAAAGCTACGATCGCCAGCCCGAGCCGCGCCTTTGACTTTACGTTGCGATCGACGTCACGGCCGTAGAGCACGGAACGAAGCACGCGCTGCCATCCGCTTTCCGTGATTTTTGCCCTTGCGTGCATCGGATCACCGGGCGCGGGCCGGCGGCGGAATGCTGCCGGTCATTTCAGAGGGCGCGAGCATGGCCCCGATTGGGTCGGCATTCGGCCCGGACGGGGCCGGACGTTCGGGCAACCGGTCGAGGGAGTCGAACTGCGTCGGTTCGATCCGTCGCAAAGTCAGATGCCGGTCTGCGAGGCCCTGGATGCGACTGGGCGCATCGAGTTTCGCCCATTCCGCGCGCAGAACGGCAATGGCGTTGCGCTCGTTGCGCAATTCGCCGCGCAACTTTGCAACACGTTCAGCCTGCAGCGTCGAATCGAACTTGATCTTGTAGACATAGGACGCCGCCACGATCAGGGCGCCGATGACGAGAATGTTGAGGAGGCGCATGGTCTATCGCCCCTTCAGCACGGAAGACAACGCGGGCAAATGCGGCAGCAGGCCCGCCGGCATGCCGCGCCGCGCCGCTGTGGCAGTCCGCTCGGCGGCCCGCAGTTTGGCCGACCGCGCGCGCGGGTTACGGGCGACTTCATCGTCTTCCGGCGTCAGCGGACGCTTGGTGAGAACCTGGAAGGTGGGCGCGTGGCGCCTCACTTCGGGGGCATGGCGGGAGCCACCGCGGGTATCGCCACGGTCCGCAAGGAAGGTTTTGACGATCCGGTCCTCGAGTGAATGAAATGACACCACCACCAGCCGCCCGCCGGGCTTGAGAATCCGCTCGGCCGCCTGCAGTGCGGCGACCAGCTCGCCAAGCTCGTCGTTCAAGAAAATACGCAGGGCCTGGAACGTGCGCGTCGCCGGATGGATATCGCCGGCACGCGGGCGAACGATGGTTGCCACGATCTGGGCAAGCTCATGCGTCGTTGCAATTGGCGCAATGATGCGCGCGCTGACGATGGCGCGGGCGATCGCGCGCGAATGCCGCTCTTCGCCCAAGGTAAAAATGATGCCGGCGAGATCCCGCTCGCTTGCCGCGTTGACCACGTCGGCCGCGGTCGCGCCTTCGCCGCTCATGCGCATATCGAGCGGCCCGTCGTGGCGGAACGAGAAGCCGCGCTCGCCGCTATCAATTTGCATCGAGGAGACGCCAAGATCGAGCACGACGCCGTCGACCGTCTCGTGCCCGGCATCGCGCGCGATGGCGTCGAGATTGGAAAAGCGGTCTTCGATCAGGGTGAGGCGGCCGCCCGCCTGCTCGACCAGGTCCGCGCCCAGCGCGATTGCGGTCTGATCGCGGTCGATGCCGATCACCTTACAGTCGGCGGCCGCAAGAATGGCGCGCGTATAGCCGCCGGCACCGAAGGTGCCGTCGATATAGACGCCGCCGTTGCGGACATTAAGGAAACCGACGGCATGGCGGCCGAGCACGGGAATGTGGAGGGCCGGTCCGCCAGCGACAGCCGAGCCGCCGCCGCCCGCCATCATTCCCGTGCTCCAGGCGCGTTGCGCGCCGCCACCTGGGAACTCAGCTTCCCTTTGAGCGCGCGCACCTTTTGGGTGGCCTCCGCGAGCTCTTTCTGGAAACGCCCGGGCTCCCAGATCTGAAACTTCTGACCGAGACCGACGAATGACACCGTGTTGGTAATTCCTGCGTGGCGCTTCAGGTTCTCGCTCAATACCACCCGCCCCTCTCCATCGACTTTCAGTGTCTCGCTCGTTCCGTACAGCGCCAGAGCGAGCCGCTCGCGCTCTTCCGAAAACGACCCGAAGCGTCCGATCAAGCCCTCGATCTCCGCTATCAACGCGCGCCCCCCCGCATCGATCGCGGGACAGTCCAGCGCCGGATAACAATAAAGACCCTCGAAGCCGTCCCGGAGGAGCACTGCGCGAAATGCACCGGGGATCGACACGCGCCCCTTGGAGTCGAGCCGCAGCGTGAAGTTCGCCACGAAGCGGTCCATCCCCCGCACCCCATACCGACTGGACACAACCAAGGGCTGTCTTAAGAGAGGCCCTCAAGCTCACCGGGCTGCCGGACGAACGGCTCGCACGGAAGGCGTCCCATACTGGGAAGTCGTGGGATATCATGGGATTACGTGACCGTCAACAAATCGGCCCCAATCCAACGCGAACCATGGCGTTGTCGCAGATCGGTCCCATTAACGGCGGTTAAACTTAAAGAAACGTTGCCGAATTTCAGCTTCGTGAGACGCCCATGTGGATCGGGTTGTTCAGCGACATTCACGCCAACCGCGAGGCGTTGGAGGCGTGTCTCAGTCATGCCCGCGGCAATGGCATCACGAGTTTCATCTTCCTCGGCGACTACGTGGGCTACGGCGCCGATCCCGGCTTTGCGGTCGACACCGTGCTGCGCGAGGTCGAGAACGGCGCGACTGCGCTGCTCGGCAACCATGACGATGCCATCGCATCGGGCACCGACGGCATGAATGCGGTTGCGGCCGCGGCCATTGATTGGACGAGATCCCAGCTCACCGCCGCACAATGCGACTTCCTTGCGCGGTTGCCGCTGACCTTTGACGATAATGACAGGCTATTCGTGCATGCGAGCGCGCACACGCCCGCCGGCTGGGAATACATCACGAGCGTTGAAGATGCGTCGGCCTCCTTCGCCGCGACGCGCGCACAAGCGACGTTCTGCGGTCATGTGCATGTGCCACAGCTCTACCGCTTACTGCCAAATCGGCAACTCTCGGGGATAATTCCGGCGCCGGCGATCGAAATTCCGCTGCACGTGAAAGAAAGATGGATCGCGGTGATCGGTTCGGTGGGCCAACCGCGCGACGGAAACCCGGCTGCCTGCTACGGCGCGCTCGAGACCGAACGCAATGTCCTGGTCTATGTGCGCGTTCCTTACGATGCGCAAACGGCCGCACGCAAAATTCAACGAGCTGGCCTGCCTCCAATTCTGGGGTTTCGTCTTCTTGAGGGTATGTGATCGCACTGCCAGCGGCTTTTCTCCAAGCTTGCTTTTTCGACTGGCCGCGGTGAATGATGCCCGGCTTCCGTCTTCTCCACGCACCGGTGTTTCCGGCCCATGTCTCTCTTGAAGTCAGTTTTTCAGCCGGATTCGTTCATTGTCGCCGATGTTGCGCCGACGCCGAA
>DASSSM010000309.1:0-4702 GCA_035708425.1 Pseudolabrys sp. | reverse complement strand
CAGGTCGATTTCCGGAACGTCATTCTGATCATGACCACGAACGCAGGCGCTTCGGACCTTGCGAAGCAGGCTTACGGCTTTACGCGCAGCAAGAGGGAAGGCGACGATCAGGAAGCGATCAACAAGATGTTCGCGCCAGAATTTCGGAATCGACTCGACGCGACCATTACTTTTGCGCATCTGTCGCAGGAGGTGCTCGCCAAGGTGGTCGAGAAGTTCGTCCTACAGCTGGAGGCGCAACTCGGCGACCGCAACGTCACCATTGAGCTTTCGGAAGAGGCCTCACGCTGGCTGATTGCCAACGGCTATGACGAGTTGATGGGTGCTCGGCCAATGGCGCGCGTCATCCAGGAGCACATCAAAAAGCCGCTGGCCGATGAAGTCTTGTTTGGCCATCTGAAGTCGGGGGGTCACGTGCGCGTTATCGTCGACAAAGACGAGCAGGACCGCGACAAGCTCGGCTTCCAGTTCCTCGACGGTCCGGTGACGCCTAAGCCTGAGAAGCTGCCGGCAGCAAAGCCGAAGGCAAAACGCCGCTCGCCGCCCCGGCCGAAGCCCAAGCGCGGGTCGGTGCCGAAAGTGCCATTGGCCAAAGTTTAAGACCACGAAGGACAGCGCTGTTTGCAAGGCCGGGCTCGCGCCCGGCCTTCGCTTTTCGCACGTGCCACATGCGGATGGGGCCCGTTGCGGAGACGCGGGCGCTGTGAGAGACCTGAATGCCCGCCATGTCCGCGCCCGTCGCCTTTTCATCGTCCTCAGCCGCTTTCTTTGCCGGCGCAAAGACGGCTCTGATGTCGGTGTTCATGTTGGTGTTGGCCGGAACCTATATCGGCATCGGTGCGCTGACACATGATTTCGGCCTGAGCTCCTGGTGGCTGGCGATATCGACTGTTCTGGTATGGGCAGCGCCGGCGCAAGTCATTCTCATCACAACGGTGACCACGGGCGCCGCGCTGTTCGAGATCGCGCTCGCGGTCACGCTGAGCGCGGTGCGGTTGTTTCCGATGGTCGTCGCGCTCATGCCGGTGTTGCGTGGACCGACAACGCGCCTGCGCGACCTGCTGCTGCCAACACATTTCACCGCGGTGAGCATGTGGGTCGAATCGCTGCGCCTCCTGCCAAGCATCGAGCATCAATGGCGCATTCCGTTTTGCAACGGCATGTCGGCCGGCTACATGGCTACGGCGGCCGTCTTCGGATTTGTCGGCTTCTATCTGGCCGCCGGATTGCCGCCTCTGCTGGCCGGCGGTCTTTTGTTCCTGACGCCCATGTCATTCCTGATGTCGACGGCGCGCAATGCCCGCATGATGCTCGACAAGCTTGGACTGGTACTGGGATTGCTGATCGGGCCGTTGCTGACAATTCTCGACGTCAATCTCGATCTGATGTGGACAGGTCTGGTCGGCGGCACGCTAGCTTATCTCGTGCATCGCATACGCGAGGCTACGACATGAACACGCTACTGATGGAGCTTTGGCCTTACTTTTTGATGGTGTTGGTGGGCTATTTGCCCAACGAGGTGTGGCGCGTCTTCGGGCTTGTCCTGGCACGCGGGCTCAATGAGGATTCCCAGGTTGTGGTCTGGTCGCGCGCGGTTGCGACTGCCATCTTAGCCGGGGTCATTGCCAAGTTGGTTCTGTTCTCAACGGGGGCGCTTGCCGCAATACCATTGTCGGTACGCGTGATCGCCGCGGTGTTCGGCTTTCTCGTATTTCTTGGCGCCAGACGATCCGTCTTTGCTGGAGTCCTCGCCGGGGAGATCGCGCTACTGGCGGGCGGTTTCCTTTTCGCCCACTAGTTCAGCCGGCGGCAATCGCGGCGGCGAGGGCTTTGGCGTGCTCGGCCAGAACTTCCGGCTTTTCTTTCTCGCTTGCGGGCGGCTTCATGACGACACCCGCCTTGCGCGGTATGACGTGAACGTGCAGGTGGAAAACCACCTGACCGCCGGCTCCTTCGTTGAATTGCTGGATTGTGATGCCGTCGGCTGAGAATGCCTTCATGGCGGCTTTGGCGATTTTCTGAGCGGTCATCATCACGTGCGCCAGATCGTCGGTGCCGATATCGAGAATATTCCGGGCGGGCGCTTTTGGCAGAACGAGGGTGTGGCCCGGTGAACGAGGCATGATGTCAAGAAAGGCGATCGCCTTATCATCCTCATAGACTTTGTAACTGGGCAGCTCGCCGTGCAGGATCTTCGCGAAAACGTTGTTCGGGTCATAACTGGGCATCGTATCCCCCGGTCAGTCCTGTTCGACCAAATCTTTGCGGAACGGGGCCGCGGCTGCAAGCTCCTCCGCCGCAGCCTGCACATAAACGCGCTCGCGCGCGAGATAATCGGCAATAGCCCGGCGCAGGGCCGGATTGGCGATGAAATGCGCGGAATAAGTGGTGTGGGGGAGATAGCCGCGGGTTAGCTTGTGCTCGCCTTGGGCACCGGCTTCTACTCGCTTCAGCCGACGCGCGATCGCATAGTCAATCGCCTGATAGTAACACAACTCAAAGTGCAGAAAGGGGTGATGCTCGATTGCGCCCCAATTTCGGCCGTAGAGCGTATCGGCGCCGATGAAATTGATCGCGCCCGCGATCCATCGCCCGGCGCGGCGCGCCATTACCAACAGAATGCGATCGCGCATTTTCTCGCCTACAACGGAGAAGAACTCACGGGTCAGATAGGGGCGACCCCATTTCCGCGAGCCGGTTTCCATATAGAAGGCGAAGAAAGCGTCCCAGATTGATTCGGTCAGATCGGAACCGGTGAGCCAGCAGACGTCGATGCCGGCGCTCAAGGCCTCCTTGCGCTCGCGCCGGATCGTCTTTCGCTTGCGCGATGCGAGCGCGGCCAGGAAATCGTCGAAAGAGTTGTAGTCGGCATTCTCCCAGTGAAATTGTTGATCCGTGCGGCGCAGGAAATTCCGCTCCCCGAGCATCTGCCATTCGTCCTTGGTCAGGAACGTGACATGTGCGGACGACAGCTCGCTTGCCGTCGTGATTTCGACCAGTGCGTCGGCGAGCGCAAAGCGCACTGCGTCGGTTTCCAATCCCGCCCGCGCGAGAAGACGTGGGCCGGTCACCGGCGTGAACGGCACCGCGACCTGAAGTTTTGGATAGTAGTCGCCGCCGGCGCGCTCAAACGCTTCTGCCCAGCTATGGTCGAAGACATACTC
Source organism: Pseudolabrys sp. (assembly GCA_035708425.1). Lineage (GTDB taxonomy): Bacteria > Pseudomonadota > Alphaproteobacteria > Rhizobiales > Xanthobacteraceae > Pseudolabrys. The sequence continues at coordinate 1,538 of DASSSM010000309.1, read as the reverse complement.
TCCACGCGAGTGCGTTTTGGCGTAACAGGGAGCGACCCCCAGGAGCTCGCCGGCAACGTTCTCGGCGAGAAGGTGCCGAGGCTGCCAGCCGGTTCGCCTGCCGACTGATCCCGACTCCTCAAGGGAAGATAGAAATTCGTGTGAAACAAATGGGTTAGGTGCACTTCCTCGTGTTGATAATGTCGGGGACAAATTGTCCCCAGATGTGGATTTCAGTTCAGGGTTTGGCTGAGCGGTCCTCTCTACCATTCCGCTGGCACACATATTCCAGTCGCGCGCCGGGACGTCGGCGAGCGACTGCGTGATGCGAATGCGGAGTTCGAAATCGGTCATCGAGTGACGTTATTGTATCCCGATTTTGCGCGCGAGTTCGTCTGGGATTCACACATCTATCCGCGCCGGCCGCGAGGATGACGGCAGACAACAATATCGAACCCGGTGGGGATTCCATCCCAGTTGTAGCCGGTCTGCGGATGACAATTGGGCGGGATCCTCTGGCAACCGGTGACCGTGCAGGCGATCTGGCCGGGTTCCTGCCGACGGGCGGATGTTGATTTCTTGCTCGCTGCTGAAATGGTGATCCCCGAAGAGGCCTCCAGGCCGATTGCGATGGTGGACGGGGTAAAGAGGAGCGCCGCAAGGGTGATGGCTGTGAACAGGCGAGTCATTGTGGACTCCAGACCTACGCGTGCCGATGCAAGCCATCGTTACCAGCGGTGTTTTGGCAAATTATGGCCGCCAACCCTCAAATATGACCTGGTCTGCCCAGCGGGCAGCCCGCTTTCGATCCTTGTCGCTGCGCACCGTCCACGTCAGCAATGGCAATTTCCACAGAGCATGCATCAGCAGCGGCGGCCCAGCCGGCAAATCCCGGATAGAATAGGCGATGAATTGGGGACGGCTCCGCGGGATGTGCAACAGAAGGCCCATGTTTCGTCTCGCTGAAGCTGGCAATTCTTTCCACTCGCTGTGTGAGTAATGGCGTTGCGCGACGATACCTCGGACTAGGGCAGGGTATCTGCGGCGGGCCAGTTCGATCAGTTCGGGATCAAATGACATAAGTGCGGTGGGCCCGCGATATCCGGCAAGTACATCGGCTACCCGCCCCAAGAGCCTGCCATCACCGGTGAAGTGACTCTTGAGCTCCAAAAGCAAAGTGGCTCGACCGGCTACCAGATCGAGCAATTCACCGAGTGCGAGAATGCGATCGGCCGTCGCCTTGAATTGGATGCTCTTGATCTGCGCCGCGCTCAGTTCGGCAAGGCGCCCAGCACCCTCGGTCAGTCGACCGAGTGCATCATCGTGATGCACCATGGCCTCACCGTCGGCGCTGATTTGCAGATCTGTTTCGATGCCGTAGCTGCCCGAAATCGCTGCTGCGAAGGCGGTAGCAGTGTTTTCGATGATGCCGCGCTGCGCGTCATGCAGGCCGCGGTGAGCAATGGGTCGCGCAGTCAACCAATCGAGGGACATCGGACAATCACGAGATCTCGAACTGGCCTTCCACCTCGACGGCAGCGTTAGCCGGTAACGCTGCA
>DASSSM010000308.1:0-4136 GCA_035708425.1 Pseudolabrys sp. | reverse complement strand
AGCTTTCAATGCCGGTCTTCACATGTTGCGCGAAGACACCTCGCCGGTGAAGCCGCGGTTGAAGTCCTTCAAGCAAGGCATGCCGAACGTGTCGTTCATAGCCTGCGAGAACACGCTCGAGGCAATGGCACGCAACGAAGGCAAGGAGCCGCCGCTCGTCGAAAATGCCGAGCGCGTCAAGGCGGGCGTCGTCACCCTGATTGAGCTCGGCGAAAAAGGCTGGACGATCGTCCGTCCCTGAGCGTTACGAAATTTTTGCGAGGTGGTGGCCGGTCGGAAGCGGCGGCTTGAGGAGGCCACTCGCACCGCTCCCGAGCCGGCCGAACCCCACGGACCCAGGAGATGCGGCGGACCTGAGCACTCCGCAGGGTGTCGAAACTTGCTTGCACAACGATGCACGAGACTCACGTGCCGCAACGCAAGGGTAGACCAGCCTCACTCGCCTACCAACCGAGCGGGGGTGCTGGGATTCCTCGATAACCGGCAGACCGTTGCCGCCGCGCGCGGGTCGATCGCCTGCTGTGGATAACTCAGACGCCCGTCAGCGGGACTGCAGATCGCGTCACGCGGCGCCAAGAAAATGACGAATGGTCTCGATGAATTTCCCGACCGAGATCGGCTTTGACAAATAAGCCTCGCACCCGCCTTCGCGGATGCGCTCTTCGTCGCCCTTCATCGCAAAGGCCGTCACGGCCACGACCGGAATTGATTTGAGTTCGGGATCGTCTTTAAGCCACTTGGTGACCTCCAGCCCGGAGACCTCCGGCAACTGGATGTCCATCAAGATCAGGTCGGGCCGGTGCTTGCGCGCGAGATCGAGCGCCTCGATGCCGTTGCGTGTCCCCACCGTCTGGTAACCGTGGGCCTCCAGGAGGTCGTGGAAGAGCTTCATATTGAGCTCATTGTCTTCCACGATCAGGACGGTCTTCGGCATTCTTTTCCGTCCTTTTGCGCCCCGCCATAGTCGGGCATCATTGGCAAGCTAGTGCCGATTTCTTACGGAAAGGCAAATTGGCCAGTGAAACAACGCGCCCGATTCGCACGTAAAGAGGCCGAAGCGCTTGCGATTCAGGCCCTTACATTTATCGCCGGCGACGGCGAACGGCTTGGCCGGTTCCTCGCGGTCACCGGTATTGGGCCGTCCGAGATTCGCGCCGCCGCGCGCGAGCCGGGATTCCTCGGCGGCGTCCTTGATTATGTCGCATCCGATGAAAAGCTGATCGCTGATTTTGCATCTGAGGCGGGCCTTGATCCCGCCGACGTCGAGCGCGGCCGCGCAATGCTCGCGGGCAATCCTTGGGAACCGGACGTGCCATGAGCTTCTGCCGCGATTGTCTCAGCGATGCGCCGGACAGTGCGACCCGATGCGCGGCATGCGGGTCGCCGCGACTAGCCCGCCATCCCGAGCTTCACAGCCTGACGATCGCGCACATCGACTGCGATGCGTTCTACGCGACCATCGAGAAGCGCGACAATCCCGACATTGCCGACAAGCCGGTCATCGTCGGGGGAGGAAAGCGCGGCGTCGTCGCCGCGGCGTGCTACGTGGCCCGCACTTACGGCATTCGTTCGGCAATGCCGATGTTCGAAGCCAAACGACGGTGCCCCGACGCCATCGTCATTACACCGAACATGGCGAAATATGTTCAGGTTGGACGCGAAGTTCGCAGAGCGATGTTCGCCCTGACGCCGCTCGTTGAGCCGCTGTCGATCGACGAAGCCTTTCTCGACCTGAGCGGCACCGAGCGCCTGCATGGCAAAAGCGCCGCCAAAGCTCTGGCGGCCTTCGCGTCGCAGGTCGAGCGCGACCTCGGAATTACGGTGTCGATCGGACTGTCCGTCAACAAGTTTCTCGCCAAAATTGCCTCAGATCTCGACAAACCGCGCGGCTTTGCCGTGCTTGGCGCAACAGAGGCCGTTTCATTTCTGGCCAGCAAGCCAGTCGGTTTCATCTACGGTGTTGGTGCGGTCAGCGCGGCAAAACTAGATGCCGACGGTTTCCGTACGATTGCAGACCTGCAGCGCGCCGACGAGCACGATCTCATGCGGCGCTATGGCGAAGAGGGTTTGCGCCTCTGGCGGCTCGCGCGCGGCATCGATAGACGGTCAGTGAACCCGGAACGTGACACCAAGAGCATTTCTGCCGAGACGACCTTCAACCACGACATCGGTGAATTTCGTCCGCTCGAGCAATATCTTTGGGAACTTACAGAGCGCGTGTCGGCCCGCCTGAAGGCAAACGCGCTTGCCGGCTCGACTGTGACACTCAAGCTCAAAAGCGCCGATTTCAAGATCCGCACGCGAGCGCGAGCGCTCGGTGCGCCGACACAACTTGCATCACGGATATTTGCGGCCGGCCGCGATTTGCTCAAACACGAGGTGGGCACCACGCGTTTCCGTCTTATCGGCATCGGCGTCAGCAACCTGGAAGACGCCACAGGTGACGATCTCGCAGATCTGATCGACCGGCGCGCCGCCGAGGCTGAACACGCGGTCGACAGGCTGCGCTCGAAATTCGGACGCAACGCGGTGGTGAAGGGTTTGGCACTCGACGACAACTAGTCGCCCGATCACGGACAGGGTTTTGAATTTTTCATTTCGAGCGACGTCATCTCGCCGCTGATGGTGAAGTCGGTGTAGTCGAGGACGAGAGATCGTGAAATCCCGTTCTCGTAAAGCTCGAACGAAATTGAATAGACAGGGGTCTCCTCCCCGCTTTGCTCGGATTTCTTTTCCGACCTGTCGAAGTAGCTGATGGTCACTGGCCAGCGCGCGAGCTTTGCAAGCACCGGAATCTTTGCACTGGCGTCGTCAGGCGCTTTGTTGCCCGGCTCGATCAGGTGTCCAATAACGGTCAGCGTGTTGTAGAGCTTCTCGCCGCTTTCCGAGCCGTCATAGACGGGAAACTCGAGGACGGACTTTCCTTCACGCGCTGCGGCAATAATGCGTCGCATATGCTCGGTCGGAAAGACTGCCGTATTCGGCACCGTGAAATTTCTTTCCTTCGGTTTGCTCAGGCTGACAGCTACAGCCTTCTCATCCCGATCAGCGTGCCCATCAACGATATCGGTGCGTCTCTCGTTGAACAGATTTTCTGAATTGAAGCGGAATTTTTTGCCGTCGCCGTCCTCCCAGGTGGTCGATCGCAGGTCGCTCAACGCCGCCTTTCCCTCACCTGAATCGAGCTCGGATACCTGCCGGAACTGCAGTTGATAACCCTCGCAGGCACTGCCGGAAAAATCGTACAGAATTCGGCCACGCACGCCCTCGATACCGCGAGTACCGCGCGACTTGGCCAGTTTGAGGTCGTAAATCGCCCTGTGCGGAGCCAGTAAGACGCGATCGGCAGGCGGCGCTGCGGCTACGGGCTGGCCAGCCTCCACGGCAGCCAAACAAGACCCAAAAATGAGCGCACGTCTCGTGCCGACCGGGATTCTCATTATTGCGAACCTTTTTCCTTGGCCCAAAGCGGCCGGAAGACGAGCAAGAGGCATGATCTGGGCAAGATAGAGGCCGCAGCCGATTCCGCCAAATCAACCGCTCCTAGGCTTGCGCCGAAGTGCCCAATTGGCGAAGGATCACACGAAATCGTGCGTCACGGAGGACAGCATGTCTGGTTCGGTTGAGAAGAAACTCGCTAGTTTGGGTATCAGCCTGCCTACACCGGCGACCCCAATTGCGAACTATGTGCCGTTCGTTCGCAGCGGGAACATGCTCGTCGTATCCGGCCAGCTTTGCTTTGGTGCTGAGGGCAATCTTGTGGCGAGAGGCCAGTTGGGCGGCGGAGTTTCGACGGACGATGGGGAAAAGGCGGCACGCGCCTGCGCCGTCAACTTGCTTGCGCAGCTAAAAGCTGCGCTCGGCGATTTGGACAAGGTGACACGCGTCGTTCGTTTGGGCGGCTTCATCAATTCGGCGCCCGGCTTTACCGATGGACCCAGGGTCATGAACGGCGCTTCCGACCTCATGGTCGAGGTCTTCGGCGAAAAGGGCCGGCATGCGCGGAGCACCGTCGGTGTCGCAGCGTTACCGGCTAACGCTGCCGTCGAGGTGGAAGGCCAGTTCGAGATCTCGTGATTGTCCGATGTCCCTCGATTGGTTGACTGCGCGACCCATTGCTCACCGCGGCCTGCATG
>DASSSM010000307.1:0-4164 GCA_035708425.1 Pseudolabrys sp. | reverse complement strand
CTGCGGCGGCTCATAGCGAGGCCGCGGCGAAACAGAGAGGAGATGACACGATGTCCACTTCAATTAGCAAAGGCTTGCTTCGCGCCATCGCTGCCGCGGCCTTCGTTGCCACGTCCGGCTTTGCATTTGACGCCCAGGCTGGCGAATGCCCGGCAGATAAGCGCATGCCGAATGCGCGCCAGCCGGTCGATTTCAAGGCTGTCGGCGTGACCGATACCACGCTCGGCTCGATCGACCTCGGCAAAGAGATGGCGAAAATTACCGGGCGGGAGTTGCGATTCCGCAAGCTCGTGATCCAGCCGGGTGGCATAGTCCCGTGGCACAGCCATGACGACCGGCCCGCGCTCATCTTCGTCCAGCAGGGCGAGATCATCGAATACGCCAGCAATTGCGCCGGACCTATCCATCACAAGGCCGGCGACATCCGCGCCGAAACTCAGGGCACGTCGCACTGGTGGAAGAACCTCGGTGAAGTGCCGGTGATTTTGTACGTCGGTGACGTCCGCCACGACGAGCGTGACCACAATATGTGACGGCTGCGCGTCCCCCCGCACCCCCCGTCGCATGATGTGATGCCCCGTTGTCCCCGAACGGGGCATCACTTTTTCCTCCAAACCGCTCCGGAGCCGCAGGACCGGGGTGCGGCAGGGCAATTCATAGAGAGCGGCTATCGAAAAAACGCTGAAATTTGTGGCGTTTGGACAGCCCAATCGCCTATGAATGGGCAAGTTGGCGCAAGGGAAACCTTCGAAATGGCCACGGAAATTCTGGTCAAGGATCTCAGGCAGGCTTTCGAGCAGGCCCGCGCGCTGGATGGCTCAATGGGGGAGCGCCTTGACGTCTTCGCCGACGCCACGCGAAGGCTTCATCCATCCACTGCCGCGATTGTCGACCGGCTTGTGGCCCGTCTCAAAGAGCATGATGCCGGCAAGGATGCGCCGAAGCCGGGCGACGTCATGCCTCCGTTCGTGCTCCCCGACGAGAACGGGCGGCTGGTGAGCCTGAAGGATCTGCTCGCTCAAGGCCCCGTTGTGGTCACGTTTCATCGTGGTCACTGGTGTCCGTACTGCCGGATCAGCATTAATACCCTGGTAAAGGCGCAGCCACGCATCGAGGCGCTGGGCGCACGCATGGTCGCAATCGTTCCGGATCGCGAGCAGTTTGCCGCCGAGATGAAGGAGGACTGCAACGTAAATTTCCCGATCCTCTCCGACATGGACAATGGCTACGCGATGTCGTTGAACCTAGCGATCTGGGTCGGCGACGAAATGCAGGAGTACATGTCCAAGATTGGCCGGCCGCTTCCGCAATACCAGGGCAACGATTCCTGGATGCTGCCGATCCCCGCCACATTCGTGGTCGGCAAGGACGGCCGGATCAAGGCGCGTTTTGTCGATCCGGATTATCGCAAGCGTATGGCGGTTGACGATCTGATCGCCGCGCTGAGCTGAATTCAGGCCGGCTTTTTCTGCCAGTTCGCGGCACGCAGCATTTTCATGAAGGTCGCGGCGATCGGGGTACGCTGTCTGCCCGCAACGCCGTAGAGGCATACGTCCCGTCCCAGGTCGAGCCCTTTTACCGAGACGCGTACCAGACTTTGCGGCGCATTTACCGTTCGCGGCAGAAAGCCGATGCCGATATTAGCATCGAGCAGGGCCAGCAGATCCTGATCCGATGAAACCTCGTGGCGATGGTCGGCATTCAGTCCCTTTGCGCGCAGCATCTCGGCAAGGTCGCCGCACTTCTCGCAATGGCTCCGCAGGAGAAAACGCTCGGGCTTGAGATCATCGAGGCTGATTGCTTCCTGGCTTCCGAGGCGATGCGTTCGGCTAAAGACCATGTCGAACGATTCTTCAAAGAGCTTCCAGCTGTCGAGCCGGTCCCAGGTCTCGCCGATCGAAGTTCCCACGGCGAGCTCGGCGTCACCGGCCTTGAGGTATTCGACGATTTGCGGCCCAGTGCCACGCAGGATCTTGAGTTCGACGTCGCTGAAGCTCTTTCTCAGTTCATTTACATGCGAGAGGATGAGACCGAGCTCAATGCTGCCGGACACAGCGAGCTTGAGCGCGCCGACCTCGCCATCGTTAACCATGGCCGCGAGCGCACGGGCGCTCTGGGCGCTGTCGTAACACTGCTTCAGCAGCGGAAACATGCGCTCGCCGAGCGGCGTGAGCATCGCGCGTGGCCGCTCGCGCCGGAAAAGGTCGCCACCCAATTCGCCTTCCAGAAGCTTGACCGCGCGCGTCAGCGACGGCTGTGCTACGTGGCATTCTTCCGCCGCGCGGGTGAAATTCAGCGTCCGCGCGACTGCCAGGAAATATCGGACCTGGTGCATTTCCATGCAGATGTTCCCCCTGGCGACCACTAAAGCATAGTTCTCTAGCCAGCTTGCGATAGTTCTGTATGCGATGACATCCCATTGATTTACGCGCTTATTGCTACAGCCGGCGGCCCGGCGGACAAGGTTTTCGTCCCTATGTCGTCGATAGCTTGCAGCTATCGTCGGACACCAGGCCGACTGTAACGTCGGCGGAAAGAAGCGTTTCGAAGCATTCGGTCAGATCAAATTTCGGGGCGTTGGCGACGCTTCGACCGATGGCGTCGCCGACGCTGGATCCCTCCGCCAGTGCGGACAGGAATTCATAGGCGCCGGGCGTCAGTCGCCGCACCTCCACGTCCAGCCTCGGACGGGCAATCAGGGCACACTCCGGCTGCCAGAGATTCAGCGTGTTGTCGTTGGCATGGAGATTGGCTTCCCAGATGCTGACCACGGGAAATTGCGATTTGAGCAGCTGCACCGAAGGATGCAGCGCGAGACGCAGATCCGGAATCTCATCCGGAGCCAACTGGCTGAAAGTGTCCCGGGCAACCGGGGTCGCGTCGGCGGCATGATAGGCGCGGGTGCGCGCGGACTCGAGCTCGGCGACGTCGGCAAGGTAGTTCGCGGAGACGCCTTGTCCGATGCTCCGGAGGAATTGCGGAAAGCTCTCGCCGTATTCGAGCAGAACCGGCGAACGTGGCGGCACCGCCGCAACGTAAAGCTGCGCAATACGATTGAAGCCGTCTTCCCACAGCAACTTTTTGACGACCGGATAGCGTGCGCCGATGGCGTTTATCAGGCCGGCGAAGACGTTGTTTCGATAGATCGAAAAGCGGCTGGCGTGGGCCTGGCCCGATGCATCACGGATTGTCGCGGGAATCGGCGCGTGGTCGAAGAAAACTGCATCGGCGAACGCAGCTTGAAGCCGCGTCAATCCATCATCCAGTGGCAGCGAGAGCATTATTCTAGGCCGCCCGCATGACCGGCGAAGCGCCAAACTGCGCAGCCATCAGCTGACGCGCGCGTGCAACCTCGCCGGCCAGCGTGTCGAATGGTGGCACATTGTTGTCCCATTCGATCAGCGTGGGCGCCATGCATCGCCGCGCGAGGGCGCGGCAATACAGGTCCAACACGACATCACTGACGGGCCGGCCATGGTCGTCGATCAGAAGCCTTGCTCCTTCGCTGTCGCGATCTTCGGCGAAGCCGGCCAGGTGAAATTCGCCGACATGCTGCATGGGGAAGCCGTCGATGTAAGCTGCGGCATCGAACCCATGATTGACCGCGGAAACGTACACGTTGTTGACGTCGAGCAGCAGTCCGCATCCGGTCCGCTGTGCGACTTCCGACAGAAACTGGATTTCGGTCATCCTGGTCGCGCCAAAGGCCACGTATGTCGACGGATTCTCCAGCAGCATTCTCATGCCGAGACTGTCCTGCACCTGGTCCACATGGGCGCAGACATGGGCCAGCGAAATCTCGTTGTAGGGCAGGGGCAGGAGATCGTTGAGGAAGACGCCGTCGTGGGTCGACCACGCAAGATGCTCGGAAAAAAGGGCTGGCTGATAGACCACAATGAGGCGCTTCAAGCGAGCGAGGTGCTCGCGGTCGAGCGGTGCCGTGCCGCCGATGGAGAGACCTACGCCGTGAACTGACAGAGGGTAGTCCGCTCGGATGCGCCGAAGAAGGTCATGCGGAGGGCCGCCGCGGCCCATGTAGTTCTCGGCATGAATTTCGAAAAAATCCACCTGGCGCGGCTGCCCGAAAATATCGTCGGCGTGCTCCGGCTTGAGTCCGGCGCCGGCGGCATTGGCGGGCATGACCATATCGGCAGGTCGCGATGA
>DASSSM010000306.1:0-3557 GCA_035708425.1 Pseudolabrys sp. | reverse complement strand
ACGACGGTTACACGCACCCCTTTGCGCTGCACGGCTTCGACAAGCGAACGAAAATCGCCGTCGCCTGAAAAGAGCACCATGTGATCGATGGTGCCGGCAATTTCCATGGCATCGACCGCGAGTTCTATGTCCATGTTTCCTTTGACCTTACGCCGGCCGGTCTGATCGACAAATTCCTTGGTCGCCTTGGTGACGACCGAATAGCCGTTATAGTCGAGCCAGTCGATCAACGGACGGATGGAAGAATATTCCTGATCCTCGATCACGGCGGTATAATAGAACGCCCGCAGCAGGTAGCCGCGCGACTGGAACTCGCGCAGCAGGCGCTTGTAGTCGATGTCGAAACCGAGCGATTTTGCTGTCGCGTAAAGATTGGCACCGTCAATGAATAAAGCGATTTTTTCTCCAGATACTGTCATTGGTCTCTCTCACAATTCACACAGGTTACTGTCAGACCCGCCGCGCGCAATGCGGAACGCTCCGCGTACGCGGTTTCGGGTCCCCCGCTAACAGAGCATCGTGGCCCCTTAGATCAATTGGGCTGCCACCTGCGCAATCACGCCGGGTCGACAAAATCCCGTGCCATCGGCTTTCCGGCGGTCTTGCAATCGTCGAGTAACAGACGGATGAGGCCAAACCAAGACAAAAATGCTTGAATTTCCATGCGCCAGGGGATACCTAGCAGGCGAATTCAGGCACAAGTTCCACCAGATGGAGTGACGAGCCGATGGCCCGTGTCACCGTAGAAGATTGCATCGACAAAGTTGAAAACCGTTTCGATCTGGTTCTGTTGGCCAGCCATCGGGCGCGAATGATTTCATCCGGGTCGCAGATCACGGTCGAGCGCGACAACGACAAGAATCCGGTCGTCGCGTTGCGTGAAATTGCCGAAACGACCGTTTCGCCCGGCGATCTTAAGGAAGATCTCATTCACAGCCTTCAGAAATATGTTGAGGTTGACGAGCCTGAACCCGAGGTGCCGCTGATCGGAGCGGGCGCAGGGGCCAGCGTCGATTCCGACGATACCGAGGTAACCGCGGATCGGATGACGGAAGAAGAACTTCTCAAAGGCCTTGAGGGCTTGGCGCCGCCAGAGGAGCCGCCGGAAGACGAGGCCGAATAGGCCGATATCCGTGACAATTCGATGCAACGGCCCGGCCTCACAGCCGGGCCGTCGTCTTTTTATCAACCAGTCGGCTAAGCCCTTGCAGCGCCATCGAAACGACGTGATATCTTGAGGTAGTTCCTTAGCAGCCGCTGCAGGACACCAGAATGGCGCGTACGCGCTCCGACCTTCCGCGAATGCAGAAGCAGGTCCCGGCCCGGGCACCGCGCCCAGCTCCCATCGCGCCCGAGTCAACGGTCGAAAAGCCGGCGGCGGCAAGAAAACCGCCGATGATGCGGCAGTACGACCTTATCGAACGGGTACGCCGCTACAACCCGGACACGAATGAAGCGCTGCTCAACCGCGCCTACGTCTACGCCATGAAGGCGCACGGTGAGCAGCGGCGCGCATCCGGCGATCCTTATTTCTCCCATCCGATCGAGGTCGCGGCCATTCTCACCGACCTCAAGCTTGACGACGCGACGATCGCGGCGGCCCTCCTTCACGACACCATTGAGGATACTGAGGCCACGCGTGCGGAAATCGACAGTCTGTTCGGTCACGATATCGGCCGGCTGGTCGAGGGGCTCACCAAGCTCAAAAAACTCGACCTCGTCACCAAAGAGGCAAAGCAGGCGGAAAATCTCCGCAAATTGTTGTTGGCGATCGCCGACGATGTGCGCGTGCTTCTGATCAAGCTCGCCGACCGGCTGCACAATATGCGCACGCTCCAATACATGCCGCCGGAGGCTCGCCGTCGCGCCGCCGAAGAGACGCTTGAAATCTATGCGCCGCTCGCCGGCCGCATGGGCATGCACGAGATGCGCGAGGAGCTCGACGATCTGGCATTCCGCGAACTTTATCCGGAAGCCTATGAAGTCGTAACCGCGCGGCTCAACGCGCTCACCGAGCGCAGCAGGCTGCTGATTTCTGACATCGAAAAGCAACTGACCAAAAAGCTTGCCGATCGCGGTATTGATGCGCGGGTAGTTGGCCGCCGCAAGCGTGCGTATTCGATCTGGCGGAAGATGGAACGCAAGTCGGTTGGATTCGAGCAGCTCTCCGACATTTTCGGGTTCCGGGTGATCGTGAAGAGCCTAGCCGACTGCTATCAGGCCCTCGGCATTGTCCACAGCACCTGGCCGATGGTGCCGGGGCGTTTCAAGGATTACATCTCGACGCCCAAGGGAAATGACTACCGCTCGATCCACACCACTGTGATTGGGCCGAGCAAGCAGCGTGTCGAATTGCAGATCCGCACCGTCGGCATGCACGAAATTGCCGAATACGGCATCGCCGCTCACGCACTCTACAAGGACAATGTAGGCTCTCCGACCGAGCTGCTGTCGCGCGAGTCGACTGCCTATGCCTGGCTGCGCCGCACGATCGAACTATTGGCAGAAGGCTCAAACCCGGAAGAATTTCTCGAGCATACCAAGCTCGAATTGTTTCACGATCAGGTGTTCTGTTTCACGCCGAAAGGCAAGCTCATCGCGCTGCCGCGAAAGGCGACCCCGATCGATTTTGCCTATGCCGTCCATACCGACGTCGGCAACACTGCGGTCGGCTGCAAGATCAATGGCCAGATCGCGCCGCTCACGTCCGAGCTCGTCAACGGCGATGAAGTCGAGATCGTAACGTCGAAGTCGCAACACGCTCCGCCGGCGGCGTGGGAGTCCATTGTAATGACCGGAAAGGCGCGCGCGGCCATACGCCGAGCGACACGTCAATCCGTGCGTCTGCAATATGCCGGTCTCGGCCGGCGCATCGTCGAACGGCTGTTCCAGCGCGCCAAGATTGCCTTTTCGGATGAAAAGTTGACCGGCGCGCTGCCACGTCTCGCGCGCGCCTCGATCGAGGATGTGATGGCTGCGGTAGGACGAAGCGAGCTCAAGGCGTCCGACGTCGCCCGGGCGATGTACCCCGACTACAAGGAAGAGCGCGCGGCTGCCATGGCGGCAAAACCGAAGGCCGAAGGCGGATGGTTCGGCTTGAGAAAAATCACGTCGGTCAAGTTCAGGGTGCCCGACAGTTCGGCAGGGCAGGCGATCCCCATTCGCGGCATCAATGGCGACCTGCCGGTGCGGTTTGCGCCGAATGGAGGCGCGGTGCCCGGCGATCGCATTGTCGGCATTCTTTCTCCCGGCGAGGGCATCACCATCTATCCGATTCAATCACCCGCCTTGAGTGAATTCGAGGACAAGCCCGAGCATTGGCTCGACGTGCGTTGGGACGAAGAGGAGCGGACGCCACGGCGTTTTCCTGCGCGCATCGCCGTGCAGTCCGTGAACGAGCCGGGCTCGCTTGCCCAGATTGCGCAGGTCATTGCGGAACACGACGGCAATATCGACAATATTCGTATGACGCGGCGCGCGCCGGATTTCACCGACGTTACGATCGACCTTGAGGTCTACGACCTCAAGCATCTGACCGCGATATTGGCGCAGTTGCG
>DASSSM010000305.1:0-5200 GCA_035708425.1 Pseudolabrys sp. | reverse complement strand
ATCGTGTGGCTCATCGTTGCCGCAGCCACCCGCTATTCCTCCCTGGCCGCACTCGTCGGGAGCGCGCTTACTCCGCTCGCCCTCTGGTATTTCGACCTGCCAAGCGTCGCCGCGATTTTTCTGCCGCTTACCATTTTGTTGTGGTTCATGCATCGCGCCAACATCGCGCGCCTTCTGAATGGCAGCGAAGGAAAAATCGGCGCGAAAGCGTCCGCCACCAACTAAACCATTAGTTGTATTCTATCTGGAACGGTTGTAGTGCTGCCGCCGCCATAAATAGGAACGGGCGGCGCGTTGACCGGGCAACAGCGGCTAAGTGACACCGAGCGGCTCGATTGGCTCCGCCTCATTCGAACGGACAGGGTGGGTCCACGAACCTTTCAAGATCTGGTCCAGCACTTCGGAAGCGCTCACGCTGCGCTGGCGGCTCTTCCGGACCTAGCACGGCGCGGAGGGTCAACATCCTCGCCACGCATTTTCACTCGCGAACAGGCCGCGGCGGAATTAACTGCCGCACGTGCACGGAACGTCGAATACGTTGCGCTGGGTGAGCCTGCCTATCCTCTGCGCCTGCAGATGATCGATGACGCGCCTCCGTTGATCGGCGTCCGTGGAAAACCCGACGTCTTCGCACGACCGCTAATTGCAATTGTCGGATCCCGCAACGCTTCGGCCGCTGGCTTGAAATTCGCAGAGCGAATGGCGCGTGCTCTCGGTGCTGCGGGATTCGCCGTCGTCTCCGGTCTCGCACGCGGCATCGACGCGGCAGCCCACCGCGCCAGCCTGCAAACCGGCACGATCGCCGTTCTCGCCGGCGGCCATGACTGTATCTATCCGGCCGAGCACGTTGAATTGGTCGAGGCGCTCGTGGTTGAGGGCGCCGCTATTTCGGAGATGCCGCTTGGGTGGGAGCCGCGCGCCCACGACTTCCCGCGCCGCAACCGGTTGATTTCCGGTCTTGCAATCGGCGTCATCGTCGTAGAGGCCGCACGGCGGTCGGGCTCTCTGATCACTGCCCGATTGGCCGGAGAACAGGGCCGCGAGGTCTTTGCGGTGCCCGGCTCTCCCCTTGATCCACGGTGTGAAGGAACAAATGGATTGCTCAAACAGGGAGCTATTCCGGTGACCGAAGCCTCTGACGTGATCGCCGCTATTGAGCCGATCCTCGGGCGCGGCATCCAATTGACCGAAGTACGGGAGCCTGCGCAGGACACGCTGCAGAAAAATTCCGAGCCTAGGGCCGACGACCGCAACCGGATCGTTTCACTTCTCGGGCCGACGCCTGTCTCGATCGATGACCTGATACGCCTTGCGCCGACGACACCAGCGATCGTACGCGCTGCCCTGCTGGAGCTCGAAATTGCCGGGCGGATTGAACGTCATGGCGCGGGGTTGGTGTCATTGCTGTAACGTGCGATACCCCAATCGTCATGTTCATCCGATTTTACCTGGCCATCGCGGTCATACTGACAGTCCTGGCGGCGCCATCGCGCGGCCAGGAACAACCCGTTTCTGCTTTTCTCGCCGAGCTGTGGCCCGATGCGCAGGCAAAGGGCATTAGCCGCGTGACCTTCGACACCGCCGTGAAAGGATTCGCCCCCGATCAACGGGTGATCGCCGCGACCCGGCGTCAGCCGGAATACGGTAAACCCGTCGGCGACTACGTTAATGCCATCGTGTCGAAACGGCGCATCGCGGACGCGCAGCTCAAGGGACGCGAATGGGCAAAGACGTTCGATGCCGTCGAAAAGAAGTTTCAGGTCGAACGCTGGGTGCTGCTTGCCTTGTGGGGCATGGAATCGGACTTCGGATCAGAAAAAGATCGTTGGGACGTGTTCCGGTCACTCGCCACCCTCGCCTATGTGAAATACCGTGATCCCTATTTTCGCAACGAGCTGATCGTGGCGATGCGCATCATGCAGGACAACCGCATCGCGCGGGAAAAGATGGTCAGCTCATGGGCCGGGGCCATGGGCCAGACCCAGTTCATGCCGTCGAACTTTGTCGACTACGCGATCGATTTTTCCGGCGACGGACGCGCGGACATCTGGGGCAACGTGCCGGATGTACTTGCGTCGACCGCCAACTACCTGCGCAAGTGGAAATGGAATCCGGCGCTTCCCTGGGGTTTCGAGGTTCTCGTGCCGGACGGATTCAACCACATGCGCAGCCGCGCGAGTTTTACGGAATGGCGAGCGCTCGGCGTGCGGCGCGCCGACGACAAGGCGTTCCCCAACTCCGGACAGGGCATCCTCTTTTTTCCCAGTGGCGCCGGCGGCCCGAGCTTCATCGTCACGGAAAATTTCGATGTGCTCAAGGAGTACAATAACTCCGATGCTTACGCGGTCGCCGTCGGCCACCTCGCCGACCGAATCCAAGGCGGCGATCTGATCAAGACGCCTTGGCCTAAGGACGATCGC
This sequence comes from Pseudolabrys sp., assembly GCA_035708425.1. Taxonomy (GTDB): domain Bacteria; phylum Pseudomonadota; class Alphaproteobacteria; order Rhizobiales; family Xanthobacteraceae; genus Pseudolabrys. The sequence continues at coordinate 2,780 of DASSSM010000305.1, read as the reverse complement.
CAGCTCTCGCGCGACGCGCGTGTTGCCTTGCAAAAGAGACTGGCGGCACTCGGCTACAAAGTGAACGAGTTTGAGGGTCACATCGATTTCGATTTGCGCGATAACATTCGCGTCGAGCAAAAGAAGCTGGGGATGGTACCGGACGGAAATCCGACGCCCGCCTTGCTCGAAAAACTCGGCGTCTCCCCTCGGTTCTAGCTCTCAGCATGACGCGGACCGCCCTTGAAGCTGGTGTTGCAATCTTGATACAATTTATGGTTGTCGTCTCTTTCACGCCCTATTTGGCTGGTCTGACACGCGTTCTTAACCCGCGTATTTGACAGTAGGGGCCACCTTCCCCATGTTCCGGGCCAAACATGCGGTCGATTCCGCCTTGATTCTCGACAGGCCTGGCGGCTAACCCATTGGATTTTCATGAATGTTGTCGTAGTCGAGTCGCCGTCCAAGGCGAAGACGATCAATAAGTACCTCGGCTCCGGCTACGAGGTTCTCGCCTCATTTGGCCACATCCGGGACCTGCCGCCCAAGGATGGCTCTGTCGATCCCGACAACAATTTCCACATGCTTTGGGAGGTCGACGCCAGGTCGAACCAGCGGCTCAATGATATCGCGCGGGCGCTCAAGGGCGCCGACAAGTTGATCCTCGCCACCGACCCGGATCGCGAAGGCGAAGCGATCTCGTGGCACGTGCTCGAGGTGCTGAAGGAAAAGAAGGCGATCAAGGATCACAAGATCGAACGCGTCGTGTTCAACGCAATCACCAAGCAGGCGGTGATCGATGCGATGAAGCATCCGCGCGTCATCGACGCCGCTTTGGTTGATGCCTACCTCGCGCGCCGTGCCCTCGACTATCTTGTCGGCTTCACCCTCTCACCGGTGCTGTGGCGGAAGCTGCCGGGTGCGCGCTCCGCCGGACGCGTGCAGTCGGTCGCACTTCGGCTTGTTTGCGATCGCGAACTCGAAATCGAGAAATTCGTCGCGAAAGAGTACTGGTCGATCCTCGCCAAGCTCGCGACGCCACGCAACGAAGTATTCGAAGCGCGCCTGGTCGGCGCGGACGGACAGAAGATTCAGCGTCTCGACATCGGCTCGGGCGCCGAAGCAGAAGCATTCACCCGAGACCTCGAGAACGCCACGTTCAAGGTAACCGCGGTGGAGGCAAAGCCCGCCCGGCGCAATCCGCCGCCGCCCTTCACCACCTCGACCTTGCAGCAGGAAGCGAGCCGAAAGCTGGGCTTTGCTCCGGCCGTCGCCATGCGTCTCGCTCAGCGACTCTACGAAGGCGTGGAAATCGACGGCGAAGCGACCGGCCTGATTACATATATGCGTACAGACGGCATCGACATGGCGCCGGAGGCCATCGCGGACATCCGCACGATGCTTGGTCGCAATTATGGCAAGGAATACGTCCCTGCTTCGCCGCGCGAATACCACAACAAATCCAAGAATGCGCAGGAAGCGCACGAAGCGGTGCGTCCGACCAGCGCGAGCCGCACGCCTGCGGAAGTCGCAAAATATGTCGATCGCGATCAGGCGCGGCTCTACGAGTTGATCTGGAACCGCGCGGTCGCAAGCCAGATGGAATCCGCGGAGCTCGAGCGCACCACCGTCGACATTGTTGCGAAGGCGGGCTCACGCAAGATCGAGCTTCGCGCCTCAGGCCAAGTGGTGAAATTCGACGGCTTCCTCACACTCTATCAGGAAGGCCAGGACGAGACGCCGGATGACGACGAGTCGCGGCGCCTGCCTGCGATGTCGGAAGGCGAAACCCTCAGCAAGCAGGCGATCGAGTCTTCGCAGCATTTTACCGAGCCGCCGCCGCGATTCTCGGAAGCGGCCCTGGTGAAGCGCATGGAAGAGCTCGGCATCGGCCGGCCCTCCACCTATGCCTCCATTCTGCAGGTGCTGCAGGATCGCGGCTATGTGCGCATCGACAAAAAGCGTCTCATTCCGGAAGACAAAGGCCGCGTCGTCGTCGCCTTTCTCGAGAGCTTCTTCGCGCGCTATGTCGAATACGATTTCACCGCGAGCCTCGAGGAAAAGCTCGACGAGATTTCGGCGGGCAACATCAACTGGCGTGCCGTGCTCGCCGAGTTCTGGGCGGACTTCGTCGGCGCCGTCAACGACATCAAGGAAGTGCGCAACCGCGTCGTGCTTGATGCGCTTAACGACCTGCTTGAGCCGCATATTTTCCCCGAGCGCACCGACGGCAAACCGCGCCGCCAATGCCCGCAATGCGAGACCGGCCAGCTGTCACTGAAGACCGGGCGCTTCGGGGCTTTCGTAGGTTGCTCGAATTATCCGGACTGCAATTTCACACGGCAAATCACCCCGAGCGCTGACGGGATCCAGGGCAAGAAGGTCCTGGGCGAAGATCCCGTCACGGGGCTGGAAGTAACCCTGCGCGGAGGCCGGTACGGGCCCTACCTGCAGCTTGGCGAGCAGATCAAGCCCCCGAAGCCGAAAAGGGGCGAGAAAAAACCAGAGGTCGAGAAGCCCAAGCGCGCCGGTATTCCGAAAGGCGTGTCGCCGGACGATGTCGATCTGGAGAAGGCGCTCGGCCTTCTGTCGCTGCCGCGTGAAGTCGGATTGTCGCCGGAAGACGGCGAGTCGATAATCGCCGGCATCGGACGCTTCGGCTCGTACGTGAAGCACGGCAAGATCTACGCCAACCTGGAAGACGGCGACGATGTTCTGACAATCGGCCTCAACCGCGCCGTCACATTGATCGCCGAGAAGAAGGCCAACCCCAAGAAGGGACGCCGGTTCGGCGCCGACCC
>DASSSM010000304.1:0-5680 GCA_035708425.1 Pseudolabrys sp. | reverse complement strand
CAGGCGCGCTAAGGTTTGCTTGCGGCTTGGACCGCCGGGCCCTCACATCGCATCTCCGATGCAAGGTCATGTCCCGGCCACCGCTCCCCGCCCCGCGTCTGGAGACGCTGATCAGACACCCCTTCGGCACCGGGGCGGGATGCATTGTGACTACTATCCTATAGGAATATAGTCAAGCGGCGGCGCAAAAATCTCCCGCTCATTTGCACAGCCTCTCCGTTGTCATTGCCGGACCTGACCCGGCAATCCATGATGAGGTGCAGCAATGTCAGCCTTCGTAAAGCTCTCCGGCGTCGCAAAGCATCATGGATACGCGGGTCAAGCCCGCGCATGACGCCGAGTTTGTGGCGCGATCTTCCCAAAACCGCTCATTCCCGCGTAAGCGGGAATCCAGGGCTTCGGATTCTGACTCTGTTGCCCTGGATCCCCGCCTTCCGCCTTCGCGCTCCGCGCTTCGGCGGACGCAAACCCGCCGAAGCTCGCCCTGCGAGCGTAGGCTGGGTCGCGGGGATGAGCGGAATGTGTTGCCGAGCCTGGTGCCCCGCTTTTGCAGGGGTGAGCGGACTGTGTAGTTGCGTGCCCTGAGACTGGCGTCTGGCGTAGCCGCGCGGCGATGACGTAAGGTGCCGGCAAAACACGACATACGGGGAGGACCGACGTGAGAGCCTTTAAAGCGCTGCTGATTGGATTGATGCTGCTGTGCCCGGCATCGAGCATGGCGCAGGATTTTCCCAACAAGCCGATCCGGCTGATCGTGCCGTTCCCGCCCGGTGGACCCAACGACATCATCGCGCGCGTGGTCGGCCAGCGCATGTCGGAAATCGTCAAGCAGCCGATCGTGATCGAGAACCGCTCCGGACAAGGCGGCGTGACCGGGACCGATGCCGTCGCCAAGTCAGCACCCGACGGCTACACCATCGCCATCGCAAGCGCCGGGGCGCTGGCGATCAGCCCAAGCATGGAGAAGGTCCCCTACGAGACACTCAAGGATCTGCAGCCGATCACCCTCGTCGCCACGGTGCCGGAAATGCTGGTGGTCGCCACCAGCGTGCCTGCCAGCAACATGAAAGAGCTGGTCGCGCTGGCGAACTCGCAACCGGGCAAGCTCAACTTCGCCTCGTCCGGTCCCGGCAGCCTGCCGCATCTCGCCGGCGAATTGTTCAAGCTCACCGCCAAGATCAACATCGTGCATGTGCCCTATCGCGGGGCGGCTCCGGCGGTGAACGACCTACTGGCCCAGCAGGTGCAGATGGTCTTCCTCGACCTGCCGGTGTTGCTGCCGCAGATCAAGGCCGGCAAGCTCAAGCCGATCGCTGTCGGCGCGCCGCAGCGCGTGCCGAGCGCGCCTGACGTGCCGACCACTGCCGAGGTGGGCATGCCGAACCTCCTTACGGAAAACTGGTACGGGATGGTCGCCCCGGCCAAGACCCCCGCAAACGTCGTCGCGGCGCTGAATAAGGCCGCGGTCGAGGCGATGAAGGATCCCACCGTGGTTGAAAAGCTATCAAGCCAGGGCGCCAAATTGATCGGCGACAGCCCGGAGCATTTCGCTGCTTTCATCGACAGCGAAACAAAGAAGTGGGCGAAGGTGATCAAGGACGCCGGCGTTCAGACGACGAAATAGGAAATGTCTGACGCTGCTAACTTCGTGCTGCGCTCGACGGTGACGTCGCCGTTCGGGCGCAAGGTCCGCATGGCGATCGACGTGCTGGGGCTCGCCGATCGCATCAAGCTCGAGCCCGCCGACCCGCTCGACGAAAGCGACACGCTGCGCCAGCAGAATCCACTGGGCAAAATGCCGTGCCTCGTGCTGGCTGACCGCAGCACGATCTACGACAGCGGTATCATCATCGAATATCTGCAGGACGTCGCCGGCACGGACCGCCTGCTGCCGCTCAAGGGTCGCGAGCGCTACCGTGCACTGACGCTGTCACGGCTCGCCGACGGCATCATGGATGCGTCAATCCTGGTGGTTTACGAAAACCGTTTCCGGCCGGATGCGGCGACGCATTCGCCGCGCTGGCTTGCGCACCAGCGCGGCAAGATCACCCGTGGGCTGGCAGTGTTCGAAAAAGCTCCGCCAGATCCGAAAAAAAGCGACATCGTCGCGATCGGGCTGGCCTGCGCGCTCGGCTATCTCGACTGGCGCAAGCAGGTCGATTGGCGGCCGGCCTATCCCGCCCTGGTCGCGTGGCTTAAGGAATTCTCTAAGCACGAGCCCGCCTTCGAGCGCACGCGCGCCCCCGACGCATGACGCAACACACCGCCGCTACGCCCGCTGATCCGCCCTACTGGCTCGCAACGCCGAGCATGCCGAAACTCAAGCTTCCGGCCGGCGCCTGCGACGCGCATGTGCACGTGTTCGGGCCGCGCGCTCGCTTTCCGTTTGCCGAAGGCCGCCGCTACACGCCATCCGACGCACCGAAAGAGCTGCTGTTCAAATTGCACGAGCGCCTCGGCATCCGGCATTGCGTGATCGTGCAGCCGGCCTGTCACGGCGAAGACAATTCGGTGACGGTCGACGCCATTGCCGCAACGGGCGGCTCGTATAAAGGCGTCGCACTCGTGCCTCTGTCGGTCTCGGACGCCGAGCTCAAGCGGCTCGATGCCGCTGGCCTGTGCGGCGCCCGTTTCCATTACATGACGCACCTCGCCCAAGGTCCCCAAATCAACGACGTCATTGCATTCGGCAAACGCCTCGCCGCCATCGGGTGGCATTTGCAGATCCACATGGAAGCCGACCTGATTGCCGAGCTGGCGCCGGCGCTCAGGCAGTCGCCGGTGCCGGTCGTGATCGACCACATGGGACGCATCAATGCATCGCTCGGCCTCGATCAGCCGGCTTTTACTGCACTGCTCGCCCTCCTCAACGACAATAATGTCTGGGTGAAAGTAAGTGGCGCCGACCGCGTGACCCGGCAGGGGCCGCCCTACTCCGATGCCGTGCCATTCGCGCGCAGGCTGGTGGCCGAGTTCGGTGATCGCTGCGTCTGGGGCACCGACTGGCCGCACCCCAATCATCAGGGGCCAACGCCCGACGACGGAGTTCTGGTCGATATCCTCGGCGAGATCGCGCCCAGCGAAGCGGCACGCAAGGCACTGCTGGTCGACAATCCGCAACGCTTCTATCGTTTCGCCCCGGCGCGTAAATTGACTTGAGGGACATGAACATGGGCGGGCGCCTGCAAGACCGCATTGCGATTGTCACCGGCGCGGGCTGCATCGGCCCCGGCTGGGGCAACGGTCGCGCCATTGCCGTGCGCTTCGCCGAGGAAGGCGCAAAGATTTTTGCCGTCGACCGCGATCTCGACAGCGTCACGGAAACCGTCGAGCGCGTGAAAGCCGCCGGCGGCGAAATCGTCACCCATCAATGCGACGTCACCGGCGCGGCTTCGGTCGAGGTCATGGTGAAGACCTGCGTCGAGCGCTTCGGGCGCATCGACGTGCTGGTAAACAATGTGGGCGGCTCGGCCGCCGGCGGACCGGTCGAAATGAGCGAGGACGTCTGGGACGCGCAGGTCGATTCAAACTTGAAGAGCGTATTCCTGACGCTGAAGCATGTGCTGCCGGTCATGGAGCGACAGAAACAGGGCGCCGTCGTCAATGTTGCATCGACCTCCGGCCTGCGCTGGACGGGCTCGGCGCAGGTCGGCTACGCCGCGACGAAAGCCGGCGTGATTCAGCTCTCGCGCGTCGTCGCGGTGCAATACGCCGACAGAGGAATCCGCGTGAACACGGTTGTTCCGGGGCAACTGCACACGCCGATGGTGGAAGCGCGGCTCGCCAAGCAGCGCACCGGCGGAGATGTCGAAGCCCTGCTGAAATCGCGCCTCGAGCGCATCCCTCTCGGCTTCATGGGCGACGGCCGCGATACCGCGAATGCCGCGCTGTTTCTAGCCTCCGACGAGGCGCGCTTCATCACCGGCACCGAGATCGTCGTGGATGGCGGGATGACAGTGCGTTGCGACTAGCCCTCAAGACGCTGTGTGACCGAGCATGTCTGCTATGACCCTTAGCGCGCATTGGCGCACCGCACATGTCCGCTTTCAGGGGTAAAGCGGACATGGCTGTTTGCGGGAGTCTGCTTTCGCGGTCGCTATTGGGTGTAAAGCGGACATACCCTTGTGCAGTGCGTATGTCGGCTGGTGACCCAAAGCGGACATCGCGCGTCTAAAACGAACTGCGGATAGGTCTGTCAGTGCTGCTGTCCAATTCAGCGCCCTTGTACAAAAACACAATTGGCATGTTGCTATTCGGCCAAATAGCGCAACTAATGAACGGCACCAGACTTCAAATAAGATCGCCTTCATAGTTTGGCTTTTGAAATTGATCGTTTGATTCTTGAACGTAATTCGTTTGGCTCTTGAACCGCATGGTCGGTGCGGCGACAGCTCCAACCACCAAAAAGGGGAGACCTCTATGCGTGCTCTCGTCGCCTTATCAGCGCTTGCGTTAATCGCCACCGTAGCCGTAGCAGAGGATTCTGGGCCGAAAGGAATTTCGGCCAGCGCCATCAAGTGGGGACCTGCGCCTAGCGCGCTTCCAAAGGGCGGTCAGCTGGCAGGCTTATCTGGTGATGCCGGGAAGTCAGGCACGTTCACTATCCGTCTAAAAATGCCGGCGGGATACAAGATTCCAGCCCACAAACATCCGCATACCGAACGTATAACGGTTATCTCTGGTGAATTTCATTTCGGAACCGGCGACAAGCTGGACGAGAAGCGAGCCAGTAAGCTTGGTCCTGGCGGGTTTGTCGAACTCCCTGCGAATACTAACCATTATGCGTTCACCAAAGTGGCGACAGTCGTTCAAATTAGTGGCGACGGACCATTTGGCATCGCGTACGTGAACACTGCGGACGATCCCAGCAAGAAAAATTAATGCCGGACTCGCTTGCTGGCGGGCCTCACGCCCTACAGCGACATCTGCTTCCGGCACGTAGCGGACATTCCAACCGCGCCTGCGTTTGTCCGCTATTGGCCCATAGCGGACATCCCTAGTTGCACCGCACATGTCCGCTTTCGGGGGTAAAGCGGACATGACCAATTGCGTGGCGCATGTCCGCTTTTGAGGTCGCTATTGGGGGTAGAGCGGACATCGCTTTTTGCGGCGCATATGTCCGCTTTTGACCCAAAGCGGACATCAGCCGCCTTACGCCTAACCCCTTTCGGAATGCTACTTTGAGTTGATACGATGCTCTTTCATGGAGCCTCGGGGGGAGCATGAGTCGGCGCCCCAAAGCAGGCGGCAAAGCACGCCAAAAGCGAAGCCGCAAGACGATTACGCCAAAGGGCGCACGCCGCCGCGCCTCGCATGCCGTGAGCCAGGAAACAGAGGTCGCACGGCTCACACGCGAACTGAAAGAGGCGCGTGAGCAGCAGACCGCTACGGCGGAGGTGCTACGCGTCATTTCCAGTTCGCCGGGCGAGCTCGACTCCGTATTCAAGGAGATGCTTGAGAAGGCAACTCACATCTGCGGGGCCTCCTTCGGCACCCTGCTATTGTTTGAGGGCAACGCATTCCGGCGTGTCGCGGCCCATAACGCTCCCGACGAGTATGTCCAGTTCGCCGACAAAGATCCTTTAATTCGATTGGATAGAGCACGTAGTCTCGATCGCCTCATAAAGACGAAGGAACCGGTCCAGATTGTAGATATGGCTGAGGCCGAGCCCAATTCGCC
>DASSSM010000303.1:0-3175 GCA_035708425.1 Pseudolabrys sp. | reverse complement strand
CGCGCCAAGGCGATGAAGCTGATCGATGCCGTCGTGCCGGAAACCGACCTGATCAAGGCCGCAAAGGACTGGATCAAGGCCGGCGGCAAGGCCAAGGCGCCCTGGGACACCGAGGGTTTCCGCCTGCCCGGCGGCCCGGTCTATTCCAAGGCCGGGATGATGACGTTTCCGGCGGCGAACGCGATCTACCGGCGCGAGACCTACGACAATTATCCCGCTGCACGGGCGATTCTGCAGGTTGTGTACGAAGGCTTGCAGCTGCCTATCGACACCGCGCTGCGCGTCGAGTCGCGCTGGTTCGCGAAAATCCTGCGCTCGCCGGAAGCGGCGGCGATGATCCGCACTTTGTTCGTGTCGATGCAGGATCTCAACAAAGGTGCGCGTCGGCCGGCGAACGAGCCGCCGACAAGCCTGAAGAAGATCGGCGTTGTCGGCGCCGGTTTCATGGGGGCCGGTATCGCCCAGGTGACCGCGGCGGCGGGCCTCCAGGTGGCGCTGATCGACCGTGACCAAGAGACAGCCGACAAGGGCAAGGCCGGCCTGCACAAGGCGCTCAGCGACCGCGTCATGAAAGGCCGCATGAAAGGCGCCGAGCGGGACGAGCTGCTTGCGCGCATTACGCCGACGGCCGACTACGCGGCGCTGAAGGACTGCGATCTCGTCATTGAGGCGGTGTATGAGGATCGCAAGGTCAAATCCGATGTGGTCGCGAAGATTCAGGCCGTGATCGGAGACAAGGCGATCCTGGGCTCCAATACGTCGACGCTGCCGATCACAACGCTCGCCTCCGAGTTCAAGGACCCGGCCCGCTTCGTCGGCATCCATTTCTTCTCGCCGGTCGACCGCATGATGCTGGTCGAGATCATCCTCGGCAAGCAGACGGGTGACAAGGCGCTCGCGGTTGCGCTCGACTATGTGCGCGCCATCCGTAAGACGCCGATCGTCGTGAACGACTCGCGCGGCTTCTACACGTCGCGCGTGGTCGGCACTTACATCCGTGAAGGCCACCTGATGGTCGTCGAAGGCATCCCGCCGGCGATGATCGAGAATGTCGGGCGGATGGCCGGGATGCCGGTCGGGCCGTTGGCTCTCAACGACGAGGTCGCCGTCGATCTCGCGTGGAAAATTTTGAATGCGACTGAGGCCGATCTCGGCGCCAAGGCGATTGACCCCCGGCAGAAGACGCTCTTGCGCGAGATGGTCGAGAAGCGCGGCCGCTTTGGCCGCAAGAACGGCAAGGGCTTCTATGACTATCCGGCGAACGGGCCGAAGAAACTGTGGCCCGGTCTCGCCGATTTCCAGCCCAAGCCGCTCGATCCCGACAAGATCGACATCGATGAGCTGAAATTGCGCCTGCTAGGCATTCAGGCGCTGGAAACCGCGCGCTGCTTCGAGGAGAGAGTACTTACCGACGTCCGCGAGGCGGACGTCGGTTCGATCCTGGGCTTCGGCTTTGCGCCGTTTTCGGGCGGTACGCTGTCGTGGATCGACATGACGGGCACGAAGAACTTCGTCGCCGCGTGCCGCAAGCTCGAGAAGAAGTACGGCGCACGATTTGCGCCGAACAAGCTGCTGCTTGATCTCGCCACGAAAGGCGAAGGCTTCTATGACCGCTTCGCGCCCGCGAAGAAGAAAGAGGCGGCGTAGTGCTGGCTCGAAGCTTAGTCATTGCCGGGCTTGACACTGCAAGTCGGGTTTACCTCGACTTGCAGCAGCAAATTAATACAGAACTCGGGCAAGCCCGAATTCTGTTGTAGTCCATGATGATGAGCCGTGGACCCAACCCTACGAAAGGCCCGCGTGAATTGAGACTCATCATGGATGCGCGGGTTAAGCCCGCGCATGACGCGAAGTGTGTTGAGCCGCCATGCCCGAACAACCCCGCTCCCTGTTCCGCTGGCGTGAAATTCCTGGCAGCGTCTGGATCCTCGGCCTCGTGTCGATGTTCATGGACGTCTCGTCCGAGATGATTCATGCGCTGCTGCCGCTCTATCTCGTCACGGTGCTCGGCGTCTCGACGCTGACCGTCGGCATCATCGAAGGCATTGCCGAGGCCACGGCCTCGATTACCAAGATCTTTTCCGGGGCGCTGAGTGATTATCTGGGCAAGCGCAAGTGGCTCGCAGCATTCGGCTATGGTCTTGCCGCCGTGACAAAGCCGGTGTTCCCGCTCGCCTCCGGCATCGACTGGCTGACTGCGGCGCGTTTCGTCGATCGCGTCGGCAAGGGCATACGCGGCGCGCCGCGTGATGCGCTGATTGCCGATCTCACGCCGGCCAATCTGCGCGGTAGTGCCTATGGCCTGCGTCAGTCGCTCGACACTATCGGCGCAGTGCTGGGGCCGCTGCTGGCGATCGTGTTTATGGCGGCGCTTGCGAGCAATTTCACCGCCGTGTTCTGGATCGCGGTTATTCCGGCTTTCATCTCGGTCGCCTTTATCGTTCTCGGCGTGCATGAGCCGGAGCGCCGGCGGGGGCTGCGCGAGGTGCGCGCGCCGTTGTCCCGCCGCGAACTTATGCGTCTCAGCCGGATCTACTGGATGATTGTCGGCGTTGCCGCGATCTTCACCTTGGCCCGGTTCAGCGAGGCCTTCCTGTTGCTGCGCGCCCAGTCGGTCGGGCTTCCGGTAGCGATCGTGCCGATGGTGCTGGTGGTTATGAACATCGTTTATACGCTCACGGCCTGGCCGGCCGGCGCTCTGTCCGATCGCATCGGACGATATGGTGTCGTCACTGTGGGATTTGCGCTGCTGGTGCTGGCCGATCTTGCGCTTGCTGTCGGCGGCACCATTACCGTGGTGATGGTCGGCGTCGTTTTGTGGGGTCTCCACATGGGCCTGACGCAGGGGTTGCTCTCCGCGCTTGTTGCCGACTCCGCCCCCGACGAATTGCGCGGCACCGCCTTTGGGATGTTCAATCTGGTGAGCGGCATCGCAATGCTGGTGGCAAGTGTGGTCGCCGGCGCACTCTGGGACATTGTCGGCCCGACCGGCACGTTCCTCGCCGGCGCAGCATTCACCGCGGTTGCGCTGGCGGCGCTTCCTTTCGTGCGATGGCGTGCCATCAAGATCAGGAGAAGCTCAGCCGTATCTAGACCACCACCGTGAGCTTCTTCGCCGCGCGCGTGATGCCGGTATAGAGCCAGCGCTCGCGGCTCTCGGGGAACGCAAACGACT
>DASSSM010000302.1:0-5977 GCA_035708425.1 Pseudolabrys sp. | reverse complement strand
TTGTGGCAGGCCGTGATGCTTACCGGCGCCGCGAACGTCGTAGGTGCGTGGTTCGCAGCAGTCTTTGCATATTGGAACGGACACTATTTCGTCTGGGGTGCCGCCTTTGCGCTTGGCCTCGGCATAATTCTGCTGATCCCGTTGATCATCATCGCGCTCGCGCGCGTCGAGGAAATTGCCGCCATTGCTTTTGGCCGCAAGCCGCTACGCCTCGTCGGCAGCCCGCCGCTCGTCCCCGAGACCTATGCGCCGAAAGTTTCAATCCATATCCCGGCGTATAATGAGCCGCCCGAGATGCTCAAACAGACGCTCGATGCGGTCTCACGGCTCGCCTACCCGAATTTCGAGTGCATCATCGTCATCAACAACACGCCCGATCCGGCCATGTGGCTGCCGGTCGAAGAGCATTGTCGCATGCTCGGCGACCGCTTCAAGTTCGTGCGCGACGACAACCTCGCCGGCTTCAAGGCAGGCGCATTGCGTCTTGCCCTCGCCCACACCGCCGCCGATGCCGAGGTGATTGGTGTTATTGACGCCGACTACGTCGTGCAGCCGGACTGGCTCAAGGATCTTGTTCCGCTGTTCAGCGACCCCTCGGTCGGCCTTGTCCAGGCGCCTCAGGATCATCGCGATGGCGAGCGCAGCGTCATGCACCACGCGATGAACGGCGAATACGCCGGATTCTTCGATATCGGCATGGTTCAGCGCAACGAGTTCAATGCGATCATCGTGCACGGAACGATGTGCCTGATCCGGCGGCAGGCGATCGAGGCGGCCGGCGGCTGGTCAAGTGACACAATCTGCGAAGACACGGATCTTGGGCTCACACTGCTCGAGCTCGGCTGGAAGACGCATTACACCAATCATCGTTACGGCCATGGACTGCTGCCGGACAGCTTCGAGGCCTATAAGAAGCAGCGCAACCGCTGGGCCTATGGCGGCTTCCAGATCGTGAAGAAGCACTGGCGCCGATTCCTGCCTGGCGCCAGCCGACTCAACCGCGATCAAAAGCGCGAATTCGCGCTCGGCTGGCTCAATTGGCTCGGCGCCGAGAGCATCGGCGTCGTGGTGGCAATCCTGAACATCATTTGGGTGCCCGTCGTCGCATTCCTCGACATTGCTGTGCCTGACCGCATTTTGACGACGCCGATCATCGTCAGCTTCATCGTCTCGGTCGTGCATTTCACCACGCTCTACCAGTTGCGCTTGCGGCCGCGCATCGGTCAGCTACTCGGATCGGTCTTCGCAGCGATGTCGGTGCAATGGACGGTTGCCCGCGCCGTCGGCTTCGGCGTGATCAAGGACCGCCTGCCCTTCGTGCGGACGTCGAAAGGCGGACTGCGCCGCACCACGGACTTCCACGCATTCTGGGAAGCGGTACTGGCAGGGCTGCTGATCCTCGGAGCGATCGTGCTGGTCTTCACGAACTACAAGGAAGTGCGCGAGATCAACATTTTTGCACTGGTGCTCGTCGTGCAGAGCCTGCCGTTTATCGCAGCCGTCGGGCTTGCGGTGATCGAGCGCACACAGCTCAATGACTTCGCCTATTGGCGCAACGTCGAGGCACGCATCACGCGGCTGATTCCGGCCCTGCGTCGCAACACCGCGCTGACGAAAGCCACGCAGCCCGTCCCGACGCAAAATCCTGGCGACATCGTCCAGTAAGATCCGCGGCTAGGCCGGTAGCGCCGTTTCGACCAGTTTCACCCAGTACGACGTGCCAAACGGGATCGTCTCGTCATTGAAGTTATATGACGGGTGGTGCAGCCCGACGCTTGCGCCGTTGCCGATCCAGATAAAGGCTCCGGGCCGGGCGTTGAGCATGAAAGAAAAATCCTCCGCGCCCATCATCGGCGGAAGCCCGGTATCGACTTTGTCCTGACCGGCTATCTGACCGGCGACGGAAGCGGCGAACTCCGTCTGCTTTTCGTGGTTCACAAGCACCGGGTAACCGCGCCTGTAGATGAGCTTGGCCTTGGCACCGTAGGCCGCCGCCGTGTTTTCCACGACCACGGGCAGCCGCTTCTCGAGGAGATCGCGGACCTCGGGCGCGAGACTGCGCGCGGTCCCGCGCAGCTGCACCGTCTGGGGAATGACATTGTCGGTGTTGCCGGCACGGAACATGCAGATCGACACGACTGCCGACTTGAGCGGGTCGACGTTGCGCGAGACGACTGATTGAAGCGCGTTGATGATCTGCGCGCCCACCAGAACCGTGTCGACGCCGAGATGCGGGCGCGCCGCATGGGCGCCGACGCCCTCGATATCGATGGTCAACGCGTCGGCAGCCGCCATCATCGGTCCGGGACGGATGCCGAATGCACCCACGGGCATTCCGGGATAGTTGTGCATCCCGAAAACTTCCTCGATACCGAAGCGGTCCATTAACCCGTCATCGACCATGGCCTTGCCGCCTCCGCCGCCTTCTTCCGCCGGCTGGAAGATGACAACGGCCGTGCCGGAGAAATTCCGGGTCTCCGTGAGATAGCGGGCGGCACCGAGCAGCATGGCGGTGTGGCCGTCATGGCCGCAGGCGTGCATCTTTCCCGGAACGGTCGACTTGTACGGCAGGTCGCTCGCCTCCTCGATCGGAAGCGCATCCATGTCGGCGCGCAAACCGATGGTCTTGCCGGACCCGCGCTTTTTGCCGCGGATCACGCCGACCACGCCGGTGCGCCCGAGACCGGTCACGACCTCGTCGCAGCCGAACGCCTTGAGTTTTTCTGCAACGGACCCCGCCGTGCGGTGCACGTCGTACTGCAGCTCGGGGTGCATGTGCAGGTCGCGCCGCCACTCGGTAATGTCGGCATGAAGGTCGGCGACGCGGTTCACGATCGGCATGATCTCGCTCCTTGGCGGGTCCAGTGTAGCAAATCACCGGGCGCGAGCGCGAGTTCAGGAAACAGGCGGGTTAGCCTATTGACCGGGCAGGTCGCCGCCCCTACACCGACCCCTCAATCCTGGCAGCTCAGTGGTAGAGCAACTGACTTTTAATACGTAGTGCGATTGCAAACGCCCAATGACCGCAGGTACCTTTTTAGAAAGTGGAACCGCAAATATGTTCCTGGGACAATATTGGGACAATATTTTGGACAGGTTTTTCCGGGCCCGTAGCTCAGTGGTAGAGCACGTGACTTTTAATCACGGTGTCGATGGTTCGATCCCATCCGGGCTCACCACCTTGTCAGCGCTATAAGACGCGATGCGTTATGTGAGGCGTACTCTCAGGCGCATCTCTGGCGGCTGGATAAAGTTAGCAAATTCCAGAACGCTCCGGCGCGGCAAAAATTGCAGTGCGTGGCTGGACAATCCAAGCATCATTCGCGCTTAAAATTGAAATGTCCGCTAAGTGCCAATAGCGGACCAGAAGATTGGCTTCGCAACGCCCGGCTGGCAGTCTAAATTGCTCACATGAATAATATAGAGACGCTCTATCAACGCGCCATCGTATCGCTGAATGACGGAAAGTTTATCGATGCTGAGAGCTCGTTCAGAAGTTTTCTGGAGAGCCAGCCAGAGCATGTCAGCGCCTTAAATTTGCTGACGGTCACACTAATGGCCATGGAGCGCTATGGTGAGGCAGAAGAGTTTATACGCACAGCAGTAAAAATTAATCAAAGCTCTGACGTATCATTTTACAATTACGGCGTAATTCTAAAAAAACTTGGCAGACCGCGGGAGGCGCTTGAAAAGTTTAGTTTTGCCCTCCGTCTTAAACCCGACGTGAGCGAGACATGGAGTAGTAGAGGAACGGTTTTCAATGATTTAAGGGAATATCAAAGCGCCATTTCCGACTTTGATAAAGCAATTGCTCTACATCAAAACTATGCCGATGCGTATGCCAACAAGGGCAAGTCATTAGGTTTTCTCAAGCGCTACAATGACGCTTTTTCTGAATACGACAAGGCGCTGGTGCTCAAGCCCGATTTGGCTGAGGCATGGCTCGGTCGCGGCAATATCTTTGCTGAACTCAAACGTTACGACTCCATCAAATAAATGACAGCGTGCTTTGGCTTTTACAAAGTAACCCAATTGCCGCATCAAATCTAACAAAAGAAGCCACGGCGCGCGGGATTAACACTGACCGCCTCGTATTTGCGCCATTAATGCCACTATCAGATCATCTTGCGCGACTGCCCTTGGCGGATCTTTTTTTGGATACACACCCATATAACGCGCACACCACGGCAAGTGATGCGTTATGGGCAGGTTTACCTGTGTTGACCCAAATTGGAGAGACTTTTGCAGGACGCGTTGCGGCAAGCTTGTTGAATGCGATTGAATTGCCTGAGCTCATCACATCGACGCGACAAGAGTATGTCGAGCGCGCAATTGAGCTTGCCACAAACCCAGAAAAATTAGCAGCGATCAAATACAGGCTGTCGCAAAACCGGCTAACAAGTCCACTATTCAATACGCAATTATTTACACGCCATCTCGAACAAGCATACGAAGCCATGTATGAACGCTATCAAGCGGGCTTGTCGCCCGAAAACATTTATGTGTCCCGGTGAGCAAGAATATTGGTCGCGTGCGCGCATCAATGCCCGATGTTCGCTTTGGGTCGGTAGCGGACAAATGGCTGAGCCAAAGTCCGTTCACATCCGCTACTGTCTAAAAGACCCCAATTTCTGACTTTTAATTCAATAAGTCGGTGGTTCGATCCCACCCGCCAAAAAAGTCCGGCAGTCCCAGTCAGAGCAGACGGTCCGGCAAGTCAGCGCCGCGAAAATATTGCCGGTTATTGAGAGCCACTGTGGCTGCACCATATGCGGCTGGCGAAGGGCTGGTCTGCGTTCGACTGCAACAAGCAGCAACGCTTAGAAATACGGCCGTTAGCGGCATGATTGCGGCCGCGCACTTAAGATTAATGACCTGACCGCCTTGCGCCGTTGAGCAAATAAATCTAGCGAGTTCGCATCTCGTTTGGAGAAATCAATGCGAATGCCTCTTCTTGCCTACTTCCTGGTCGTGGGAATTCTTCTTTTTACGGGTTTGGTCTTGGTGAGCAGCCAACTTGAGTCGAAGTCGCTGCCAGTGTCGCAAAGGATCGGCGTCCCGCCGCCTTTCAAGGCCCAGCCGGATGCGAATGGATCGCCGGCAGGCACGGTGAATTCTGCCGTCGAATAGTCGGCGGTTACTGGCTTTTGCAAACCGCGATAAGCGAACCGCCAAGCGGCCTCAGAATAAACACGTCTTTCGAACTTGCGACTCGGATTGGCGCTCTCATTTAATTCGCCGGCGAACCCGAACGCCTGCCGTTGGACGGCGACTGCCCGGTAACCGCAGCGAGCGGAATGAGATGGCGCGGGACAATAACGCGCTGGTTCGCCACGAGCGCGGCCCCCTCCGGAATCTGATTGATCTGCGTGAGCGCCCAGAGAGGCACACGGTATTTGATCGCAAGTGTCTCCAGCGTGTCGCCCGCCCTAACAACAGCCGGCATGCCGCTGTCCCACAAATCGACCGCGGCATCAGGCGGGACAACATAGCGGATGGGCACGCCCTCGCCTTCGAGCTTGGCCGGCGTCTCGGGGATCTGCAGGATCTTGGTGAGCAATTGCGTATGGATGATGTCCATCTTGTCGATATTGACATGCAGGACTCCCTTGAGCTTCGAGAGATCGAAGCTTGCAAAGTGTCCCTGATAACCTTTCTCAGGCGTGACGTCGCCGCCGCCCAGGACGTCGCGCGCCAGGAAGATGTTCATGTAACGCTCGACGTTCATCGGCAATTTCGGCATCAGATGAGCGGGGTCGATCGTGACGATCAGGCTGACCGGAATGTTTTCCGCCTGCAGCTTTTCGGCAAACTCCAGTGCACAGCGGCCGCCCAATGAGTGGCCGATGAGCGTGATCGGCGCGGGATCCTGGCGATACTCGCGAATGGCCCGCTCCGCAACGTAGGGACAAACCGTAAATTCATTGACGTCCACCGGCACGCCGGCCTCTTCGATACGCTTGGCCAGCTTGTCCAT
>DASSSM010000301.1:0-2069 GCA_035708425.1 Pseudolabrys sp. | reverse complement strand
TTTCACGACCAAGGAGCCGGCTGGCACGATTCTCATCGATACCGCAAATACCTATCTCTATTTGGTGCTCGGGAACGGCAAGGCGATGCGGTACGGCATCGGAGTGGGCCGCGAAGGATTCACCTGGGCCGGCACGGAACGCGTCTCCAGGATGAAGGAATGGCCGGACTGGTTCCCGCCGTCGGAGATGATCGAACGTCAACCGTATTTGCCGCGCATGATGGCGGGTGGCCCCGGCAACCCGCTTGGAGCGCGCGCGCTCTATCTCGGCAGTACGCTCTATCGAATCCACGGCACCAACCAACCTTCGACGATTGGCTCGTTCGTATCATCCGGTTGCATTCGCCTTCTCAACGAAGACATCGAGGATCTCTACAGCCGCGTTCAGGTTGGTACGCGCGTCGTCGTATGGCCGGGCAAGCCGCCGGAGCATATCGCCAATACCGGCGCGCAACCGGCTCCGGCAGGTGCACCACTTCCGGCCGCTCCCACCAACATCGCGCCGCCCGGCCAGGTTGGCGCGCAGGGCAGCAGCGCGGCCGCCATCACATCGTCGCCTCTGGCGCCACCGGTACGCTAGGCGGCTGCTTACACGCTGATTTTCGCGAGTCGTGTGATCGCTTCGATCATGGCGCCGGGGTCGGCTTGACCCTTTCCCGCGATGTCATGGGCGCTGCCGTGCGCGACCGATGAGAATAGAATCGGCGAGCCGATCGAAAGTCCCGCGGTGCGGTTGAACGCCTGCAGCTTGGCGGCAATGTGCCCTTGGTCGTGCAGCATCACGATGAAAGCATCGCATCCCTTTTTTCGAAACATTGTGTCGGCGCCGAAGGGACCTGACACGTCGATGCCGTCCTTGCACGCGCGCGCGATGGCCGGAATAATAATGTCGATTTCCTCCGAGCCGAAGAGGCCGTCCTCGCCGGCATGGGGATTAAGGCCGCTCACAAATATCTTCGGCTTCGCGATGCCGAGCTTCTTTAGCGATGTGTCAGTGACCCGGATCACCCGCTCGACGTGTTCGGGCGTGATCAGCGCCACTGCTTCGCGCACGCTCACGTGCAAGGTCGCGTGCACGATGCGGGACTGATCGAAGCAGATCATCAAGTAGACGTCGTTAACCGGCGTGCCGGTCTCTTGCGCGACGAAAGATGGATAGCCGTCAAATGCGATGCCTGCGGCGGCAATGGAGCGCTCGGTTTGCGGTGCAGCCACGACCGCTTCGACGTCTCCCGCAAGCGCCGCCTTGATGGCTCGGCCTGCGCTTGCCAACGAAGCGCGGCCATAGGCGGCGTCAACCGTACCGATTTTGATCGGCACATTGCTGCCGTCGCGGGCGTCCAGCAGATTGACGGTGTCATCTGACCATCGTGCTTCCGAAGGTTTTTTGAGGACGTGAAGGCTAGGCGATAGGCCGGACGTGCGGGCATGCATTTCAACCGCTGCCGGATCGCCCACCAGCAGGGGCCGGCAGAGGCTGCGCACGCGCGCATCGAGCGCGGCCTTGAGCGCAATCTCCGGCCCGATCCCGGCAGGATCTCCTGTTGCAATGGCGATGCGCGGCAGGGGCATGGCGGCTGACTTCCGTCGTCGACGCGGCTGCTTATAATGGCGCTAATAACTGCAAGAACATAGCAAAGCCGTGAGGAAGCGTCGCCATGATGTCGCGTGAACAAAATGAGCAGCTAAGCTGCATCGGCCCGGGAACATTGATGGGCAAATTGCTGCGACGATACTGGGCGCCGTTTCTGCTCTCCTCTGAAATTCCCGAGCCCGATTGCCCTCCCGTGCGCGCGAAGCTCATGGGCGAGAGCCTGATCTGCTTTCGCGACAGCAAGGGACAAATCGGGTTGATCGACGAATTCTGCGCGCATCGCGGCGTCTCGCTCTGGTTTGGGCAAAACGAGGAATGCGGATTGCGCTGCCCCTATCATGGCTGGAAATACGACGTGACCGGGCAGTGTGTCGATCTTCCTTCGGAGCCGGAGGAATCGGGCTTCCGCAACAACATCAAGCTGAAGTCCTATCCCTGCGTTGAGAAGGCCGGGATCGTGTGGGCCTATATGGGG
>DASSSM010000300.1:0-10780 GCA_035708425.1 Pseudolabrys sp. | reverse complement strand
GCCACGCTGCTGATCCATCTCGGCCAGCGCGCCGAGCAGGGCGAGACCAGCCTGATCGCCAAGCCGAGCAACGAGGAAGAGGAGATCCTGTTCGCTGCGATCAAGCAGCGGCTGAAGGACCAGCCCGGCTGGTATCGCCGCAACGCCGAGGCGATCAAGGGCCTCACCGAGGAGACCACCACCGGCGTGCACCGGCTCTACGAGATGCAGAAGAAGGGCACGCTGCTGTGGCCGGCGATCAACGTCAACGACAGCGTCACCAAGTCGAAATTCGACAATCTCTACGGCTGCCGCGAATCGCTGGTCGACGGCATCCGCCGCGGCACCGACGTGATGATGGCGGGCAAGGTCGCGATGGTTGCCGGATTCGGCGACGTCGGCAAAGGCTCGGCCGCATCCCTTCGCCAGGCCGGTTGCCGCGTGATGGTATCCGAAGTCGATCCGATCTGCGCGTTGCAGGCGGCGATGGAAGGCTACGAAGTCGTCACCATGGAGGATGCCGCGCCGCGCGCGGATATCTTCGTCACCGCCACTGGCAATGTCGACGTGATCACCCTTGATCACATGCGCAAGATGAAGCACCGCGCGATCGTCTGCAACATTGGTCATTTCGACAGCGAGATTCAAATCGCGGCGTTGCGCAACATGAAGTGGCACAACATCAAGCCGCAGGTGGACGAAGTCGAATTTCCCGACGGAAAGCGTATCATCCTGTTGTCTGAAGGCCGCCTGGTGAACCTCGGCAATGCCATGGGTCACCCGAGCTTCGTCATGTCCTCGTCGTTCACCAACCAGACGCTGGCGCAGATCGAACTGTGGACCAACCCGGGTAAGTACAAGAATCAGGTCTATACGCTGCCAAAGCAGCTCGACGAGAAGGTCGCGCGGCTGCATCTCGACAAGATCGGTGTGAAGCTTACCAAGCTCAGCGACAAGCAATCGTCCTACATCGGCGTGCCGCAGGCTGGTCCTTTCAAGAGCGATCACTACCGGTACTGAGCTTTGGTTGATCCCGACGGTGTCATGGCCGGGCTTCGTCCCGGCCATCTCGTTTGGGAAGGCATAGCGTCCCAATCGCCAGCTTGAAGGTGCCCTAGCCGGGTGTTATCTGCCGCGCATGGCCGCCTCACCGATCCAGAATATCCGCAACTTCTCCATCGTTGCGCATATCGACCACGGCAAGTCCACGCTTGCCGACCGGCTGATTCAGCTCACCGGCGGGCTGGAAGAGCGCGAAATGAAGGAGCAGGTGCTCGATTCCATGGATATCGAGCGCGAGCGCGGCATCACCATCAAGGCCCAGACCGTCCGCCTCAAATACAAGGCGCGCGACGGCAACGATTACATATTGAATTTGATCGACACGCCCGGCCACGTCGACTTTGCCTACGAGGTCAACCGGTCGCTCGCCGCGTGCGAAGGCTCGCTCCTTGTCGTCGACGCCAGCCAGGGGGTCGAAGCGCAGACTTTGGCGAACGTCTATCAGGCGATCGACAACGGGCACGAGATCGTGCCGGTGCTCAATAAAGTCGACCTGCCCGCGGCCGAGCCGGGCAAGGTCAAGCAGCAGATCGAGGACGTGATCGGGCTCGATGCGTCAAACGCCATCGAGATCTCCGCAAAGACCGGACTGAACGTACCCGAGGTGCTGGAAGCGATCGTCACGCGCCTGCCGCCGCCGAAAGGCGACCGCGACGCCACGTTGAAGGCGCTGCTGGTCGACAGCTGGTACGACGTCTACCTCGGCGTGGTCGTACTGGTGCGCATCGTCGACGGCGTCCTTAAGAAAGGCCAACGTATCCGCATGATGGGCACGAACGCGGCCTATGATGTGGATCGCACCGGTGTATTCACACCCAAGCTCACGCTGGTGGACGAGCTCGGCCCCGGCGAGATCGGCATGCTCACCGCCTCGATCAAGGAAGTGGCGGACACGCGTGTCGGTGACACCATCACCGACGACCGCAAGCCGGTCGACAAGCCGCTGCCGGGTTTCCGGCCGGCCGTGCCCGTGGTGTTCTGCGGCCTGTTTCCCGTCGACGCCGCACAATTCGAAGACCTCCGTGCGGCGATGGGCAAGCTGCGCCTCAACGATGCGAGCTTCACCTACGAAATGGAAACGTCAGCCGCCCTCGGCTTCGGTTTCCGTTGCGGCTTCCTCGGTCTACTGCACCTGGAAATCATCCAGGAACGGCTATCGCGCGAGTTCAACCTGGATCTGATCGCGACCGCGCCATCGGTCATCTACAAAATCAAGCTGACCACCGGCAAAGAGCTCGAGATCCACAACCCCGTCGACATGCCGGATCCAAACCACATCGAGGAGATGCAGGAGCCCTGGATCGAGGCGACAATCCTGACGCCGGACGAGTACCTCGGCTCCGTGCTCAAGCTCTGCCAGGACCGGCGCGGCGAGCAGAAGGAACTCACCTATGTCGGCAACCGCGCGATGGTGAAATACGACCTGCCGCTCAACGAAGTCGTGTTCGATTTCTACGACCGGCTCAAATCCGTTTCGCGCGGCTATGCATCATTCGACTACCACCTCACCGACTACAGGCCGGCGGACCTGGTGAAGCTGCAGATGCTGGTCAATGGCGAGCCGGTTGACGCGCTGGCGATGCTGGTGCACCGGACGCGCGCGGAAAGCCGCGGCCGCGCCATGGCGGAAAAGCTCAAGGAGCTCATTCCACCGCACATGTTCCAGGTGCCGATCCAGGCCGCGATCGGCGGCAAGATCATTGCGCGCGAAACGGTGCGCGCCTTCCGCAAGGATGTCACCGCCAAGTGCTACGGCGGCGACGCCACGCGCAAACGCAAGCTGCTCGACAAGCAGAAGGAAGGCAAAAAGCGCATGCGCCAGTTCGGCAAGGTCGACATCCCGCAGGAAGCGTTCATCGCCGCGCTGAAAGTCGACGTCTAGGGCCGAGACGCACCTTGCCGCCCCGGAACTTACCATTGGACCGGTAGGGTCTATTTTGCCGGTCTGTGATAAGCTTGTATTAATAAGCCGGGTTGCTCGATCGGAAAAGTCATGATCGCTCGAAAAACTCTGACCCTATTCGTCCTGTCGGCCGTCACCGTTGCCGGTGCCGTTGCCACTCCGGGCCAAATTGCGGTTGCGCAGCGAGCCGCGAACGCGATGCCTTCGCCTCTGCCTCCAGAGAAGCCGGCCATGACGGAGAAGGCGAGAGAGAAATCCATTCCGGCGAAATTATTGTTCGGCGAAAAGAAACTGCCGTCACTCGGGAAGGCGGTTTCCATCGGCTATTACCCGCGTGGTTGTCTGCAGGGCGGAGTGGAACTGCCGGTCAACGGTCCAACCTGGCAGGTGATGCGGCTTTCGCGCAATCGCAATTGGGGCCACCCAAGTCTTGTCCGTTTCGTCGAGAAATTTGCCTCGCTCGCGGCCAAGGCAACCGGCTGGCACGGTATTCTGGTCGGTGACCTGGCGCAGCCGCGCGGCGGGCCGACGGTTTCGGATCACTCAAGCCATCAGACCGGGTTGGACGTCGACATCTGGTTCATGCCAATGCCGGATCGCATGCTGAGCAAAGAGGAACGCGAGACGATTCCGGCAAGCAATCTCGTCGCCTCGGACTGGAAGCGCCCCAATCCGCTGACATGGACGCCGGAGCACGTCGCCTTCATCAAGACCGCCGCGGAACAGCCCGATGTCGAGCGCGTGCTGGTCAACGCCGCCATCAAGAAGGAGCTGTGCCGCGTGGAGGCCAAGCAGCAACCGCATGCGTGGATGTCGAAGGTGCGCCCATGGTACGGCCATCACGACCATATCCATGTTCGGCTGAAATGCCCGGAGGGCTCGCCGCAGTGCAAGGCGCAGGAGCCGGTGCCGGGAGGCGACGGGTGCAGTGCCAAGGAATTGGACCACTGGTTCTCCGATAAGGTCATTCCGCCGAGAAAGCCAGGCCCGCCAGGACGGCAGATGATGCTCGCCGACCTGCCGGCGGCCTGTAAGACCGTGCTCGAAGCGGCGGACAGGAAAACCAGTCTCGCTACCGATAGCCACAAATAACCGACGCGCACCAGTCTCTCGTCGAACGCCGATGTCCAAGAGCAGCAGCACAAGCAAAGGCGGCGACGAGCTGCAGATTCTTGCCGCGCTCGAGCAGAAGGTGCTCTGGCTCGCGAGCTGGATGATCCATAACGCCAATCATCTGCGCGAGAATGACGACGGCCTGAAGGTCGGCGGTCACCAGGCATCGAGCGCTTCGCTCGCGACCATCATGACCGCGCTCTATTTCGACGTGCTGCGGCCGCAGGATCGGGTTGCCGTCAAGCCGCACGCCAGCCCGATCTTCCACGCCATCCAGTACCTGCTCGGCAATCAGTCACGGGAACGCCTGGAGGCATTCCGTGGCTACAAGGGCGCGCAGAGCTATCCGTCGCGTACCAAAGACGCCGACGACGTCGATTTTTCGACCGGTTCGGTCGGTCTCGGCGTTGCGCAGACTTTGTTTTCCTCGCTCACGCAGGACTATGTGCGTGCGCATGGCTGGGGTCTCGCGCGGCCGGAAGGACGCATGGTGGCGCTGGTCGGCGATGCCGAACTCGACGAAGGCAACATCTTCGAGGCGTTGCTGGAAGGCTGGAAACAGGGCCTGCGCAATTGCTGGTGGATCATCGATTACAATCGTCAGAGCCTCGATGCCGTGGTGCGCGAAGGCTTGTGGGAGCGCTACGAGCATCTGTTCAAGAACTTCGGCTGGGATGTCGCCATCGTCAAATACGGCTCGCTTCAGGAGGCGGCCTTCAAGGAGCACGGCGGCGAGACCTTGCGCCGATGGATCGACAATTGCCCCAATCAACTCTACTCGGCATTGGTGTTTGCGGGCGGCGCGGCCTGGCGCAAACGATTGAACGACGAGATCGGCGACCAGGGCGACGTCAGCAAGCTGATCGAAAAGCGAAGCGACGATGAGCTTGCGGCCCTGATGAACAATCTCGGCGGGCACGACCTGCCATCGGTTCTCGATGCCTTCCACAATGCCGATCCGGAAAAGCCGACCTGCTTTATCTGTTACACCGTCAAAGGCTTCGGGCTGCCGTTTGCGGGCCACAAGGACAATCACGCCGGGCTGATGACGCCGCAGCAGATGGAGACGTTCCGTCAAGCCATGGGCGTGCGGCCAGGTCACGAATGGGACAAGTTCGAAGGACCGGCGACAGAGCAGATTCAGTCGTTTCTCGCGCGCGTGCCGATCGCAACGGGAAATCCACGGCGTCTCACGGCACCAACCATCGACGTGCCGGACAGTCTCGCAGTGACCATCCAGCCGGTCATGTCCACGCAAACCGGCTTTGGCGCCATTCTCAATGAAGTCGGACGCGGCGACAACGAATTTGCACGCCGCATCGTCACAACGTCGCCGGACGTGACGGTTTCGACCAATCTAGGCCCGTGGGTGAACCGGCGCGGCCTGTTCGCCCGTCAGGCAATGGCCGATACGTTCAAGCGAGAGCAGATCCCCTCGACGTTCAACTGGGAGTTCTCGCCGAAAGGCCAGCACATCGAACTTGGTATCGCCGAGATGAACCTGTTCATCTTGCTGTCGGCGCTCGGGCTGTCGCACACAATCAACGGTGAGCGGCTGCTGCCAATCGGAACTTTGTACGATCCCTTCATCGCGCGCGGCCT
This sequence comes from Pseudolabrys sp., assembly GCA_035708425.1. Classification (GTDB taxonomy): domain Bacteria; phylum Pseudomonadota; class Alphaproteobacteria; order Rhizobiales; family Xanthobacteraceae; genus Pseudolabrys. The sequence continues at coordinate 5,121 of DASSSM010000300.1, read as the reverse complement.
CGATGCGCTCAATTACGCCTGCTACCAGGATGCACGCTTCATTGTCGTTGCGACGCCGTCCGGGATAACGCTTGCAGGCGAAGGCGGCGCGCACCAGTCGATCGCCGAGCCCCTGATCGGGCTCGCGCAGGACGGGCTCGCCAGCTTCGAGCCGGCCTATGTTGACGAACTCGCCGCCATCCTGCGGTGGGCCTTCACCTATATCCAGAAAGACGGTGATGCAGCCCCGTCGGAGCGCAACTGGCTGCGCGATGAAACCGGCGGCTCAGTTTACCTGCGTCTCTCTACCCGCCCGATCGAGCAGATCAAGCGGCAAATGACACCCGAGTTGCAGCAGCAGATTGTTGACGGTGCCTATTGGCACCGCAAGCCTGGCCCGAATTGCCAGGTCGTCGTCGCCTATACCGGCGCGGTCGCGCCGGAAGCGATCGAGGCCGTTGGCCTGATGGCGGAAGACCGTCGCGACGTCGGTCTGCTGGCAATCACGTCTGCCGATCGCCTTAACGCCGGCTGGACCGCGGCGCAGCGCGCCCGCGAACGCGGCCTTGTTCACGCGCGTTCGCACATCGAGCGACTGTTCGCCGACGTACCGACGCATTGCGGCATTGTCAGTGTGCTCGACGGACACCCGGCCACATTGGCCTGGCTCGGCGCGGTCGCCGGCCATCGCGTGCGGCCGCTCGGTGTCGAGCATTTCGGCCAGACGGGCTCGCTGGCCGATCTTTATCGCCACTATGGAATCGATGCGAATGCCATCGTCGCGGCGGCGCAGGCGATCGCGCCCGGCCGTCCGATCCGGCACCTCAAGGCGTTGCCTTGAGTCGTCGTTACATCATCATTCCCATTCCGAACAGCATCGCTGGAATTGCAAGAATGATGACCCAGACGATGATCGCGCACACGATAACGACAATCGTGTAAATCAGGGCGTTGTTCGACGCCGGCTTCATCAGCGAGCCGATGCCGGTGTACAGCAGATACAGGCTGTAAAGGCCGAGGATCGACAGAAAGCTCAGCGCAGGAAGAATATTGAACACGCCAGCAAGCCAGGCCGCGGTCGGCGCATAGGCCGATACTTTCATGGCACTTGCGAGATTCTTGCGGGCACCAAACGTGCCAGCGAGGAAATCGATGATGTAGCCGACTACGAAAAAGCCGATGATCGTCAACACGTAAACAACGACGGCACGAAAGAGCCCGAGGCCAATTCCGATGCGTGCACCCCCGATGCCGATAATCGATGTGCCGATAAAAGTACAAATTGGCGCAATGGCAGCCAGAATCGCAACATAGTTCGAAAGAAGATAGCCGGCGTCGCCCGGCTCGGAATCGATCTTCGACCATTCCGACTTCGGCTGCAGCAGTATCCCCTTGATTCGGTCCACGAGATTCATGACACCCCTCCATTGATCCGCGGCTGATTATAGACGTTTTTGGTCGTCCAAAATCATCGCCGAGCCCTTTTCCGCAATCATCATTGTCGGCGAATTGGTGTTCCCCGACGTGATCGACGGCATAACCGAGGCATCAACAACCCGCAGTCTTTCCATGCCGATGACACGAAGCCGGGCATCGACGACCGCCCGTGGGTCATCGTCCCGGCCCATCCGGGCAGTGCCTACGGGATGGAAAATCGTAGTCCCGATATCGCCTGCCGCCTTTATCAGGCCGACCTCATCGTCATCTCCCGTCGAATCGCCCGGGAGATACTCGACGGGTGAGTATTTCTGCAGCGCGGGTTGCCGCACGATCCCTCGGGTGACCCGGATCGAATCGGCCGCGACCCGCTGGTCTTCCGGCGTCGACAGATAATTCGGGCTGATCGCCGGCGACGCCGCTGGATCGGCTGACTTGAGCGTGAGGGTGCCGCGGCTGGTCGGGCGGACATTGGTCACGCTCGCGGTAAAGGCCGGAAACGGGTGCAGCGGTTCTCCGAACTTGTCGAGTGACAGCGGCTGCACGTGATACTGAATATTGGCGCGATCCTGCGTTGAATCGGACCGGGTAAAGGCGCCGAGCTGCGACGGCGCCATCGTCATCGGCCCGCGCCGGCGAAGCGCGTAGTTCAATCCCATTCCGACACGATTGAATATCGACGCATAGGTCTCGTTCAGCGTTTTCACCCCCGACACCTTGTAGATCATGCGCAGCTGCAAATGATCGTGCAGATTGGCGCCGACCCCCGGTCTGTCGAGCGCGACCGGAATGCCAAATTTCGACAACTGCGCGGCCGGACCTACCCCCGACAGCATCAGGATGTGTGGTGAGCCAATGGAGCCCGCGGCCAGGATCACCTCGCCACGGCTGCGCGCGACGCGTTGCTCGCCATTCTGCCGCCACCGCACTCCGGTGACACGCCTGCCCGTCAGCTCCAACCCTTCGACAAGGCAACCGGTCTCAAGTTGGAGATTTTGCCGGTGCAGAACCGGCTTGAGGAATCCACGCGCCGCCGACCAGCGCCGGCCGCGCTTCTGATTGACGTGGAAATAACAGATGCCTTCGTTGTCGCCGGTGTTGAAGTCATCGACGGTGGGAATTCCGTATTGATTTGCTGCTCCCCGGAAGGCGTCGAGAATTTCCCAGGTCAGGCGCGGATATTCGACCCGCCATTCCCCGCCAGCCGCGTGATGGTCGCTCTTCAGAAAATGATCGACGTGCTTGCGAAAATAGGGCCGCACGTCCTCCCACGACCATCCGGGCAAGCCGAGCTGGCGCCAATTGTCGTAGTCGGCCGACTGGCCGAGCATGTAGATCATCCCGTTGATCGCCGACGACCCGCCCACCACCTTGCCGCGCGGATAGTTCAGGCTGCGCCCATTCAGCCCCGGCTGCGCTTCGGTCTTGAGCAGCCAGTCGGCGCGCGGATTTCCGATCGCGAACAAATAGCCCACCGGAATGTGAAACCAGATCCAGTTGTCGTTGCCGCCCGCTTCCAGCAACAGCACGCGATTGCGGGGATTGGCGGACAACCTGTTGGCCAGCACACAACCGGCGGAGCCTGCACCCACGATAATGTAGTCAAATTCGCCTTCCATTATTCGATTCGGGCATATGGCGCTTACGAATTCAATACACGCCGATTAGTTTTAGCCCGGCGACAATCAAAACTACGCCGAGCGCGCGCCGGATATAAATGACCGAAAATTTGGTACCGAAGGCGGTTCCGACCAGGGCTCCCAGCAGAACCGCCACGATATACATCGGCAGCTCCGACGGGAGCGAACGGACTATCGCTAGATTGCCGAGCAAGCCGGCGATCGAATTACCCAATATAAAGACAGACGCTATGCCGGACGTCGTCCGCAGATCGGACCAAGCGAGAAAGATGATCACCGGTGACAAAAAGATTCCGCCACCTGTTCCCGTCAGCCCCGATAGAAACCCGATGCCAATGCCTAGCAGAATGCTGAGCCAGATCGGCGGATCATGTACTTCACGGGCGGCATAAATGTGTGCCGCCCAGAACATCCTGAGGCCGGACAGAATGAGCACAATGCCCACGATGGCCCGATAATATTCGCCAGGCAGCTGGACGCCGCCACCAATAAACGCGAACGGCAAGGATCCCAGCAAAAATGGCCACACCACGCGCCAACGGAAATAGCCGGCCCGCGCGTAGCGATAGGATGCAAAGCTGGCGACCAAAATATTCAAGGTCAGCGCCGTCGGCCGCATCACGGATGGCGGAACGGAAAACAGGGCCATAAATGCGATATAGGCCGACGCGCCAGCGTGGCCGACGGAGGAATAAAGTGCCGCGCCCAGGAACATGCAGGCTGCAAGTGAAAGGTGGAGAAGGTCGGGCATGAGATTTCGATGGCGTGATGCGAGCGCGTTGCAAGCTCGAAATTCGAAATGAGGTGCCCACAAGGCCATCGTCTAGGGGCATGCGCGGCCGCTTACGGCGACCATCACCAATCGTAGCAAACACGGTCCGGTTGTCTATAGCCGAGCTCGCTGGTGTATGTTCACTCCATGTTTCCTCCGGACCGAATCGTCTGCCTGACCGAAGAAACGGTCGAGACTCTTTATCTGCTCGGCGAAGATCGCCGCATTGTCGGGGTGTCCGGTTACGCCGTACGGCCACCGCAGGTCCGGCGCGAGAAACCGCGCGTCTCGGCATTTATTTCGGCCGACGTGCCGAAGATTCTCGATCTGAAGCCGGATCTTGTCCTTACGTTTTCCGACCTGCAGGCTGACATCGTCGCCGAATTGATCCGCAAAAACGTCGCCGTACATGCGTTCAACCAGCGCGACATCGCCGGCATATTTGACATGATCCGCACGCTCGGCGCGATCGTCGGCACCACACCGAAAGCCGAAGCACTCGCCAGCTCTCTCGCCCGCCACATCGATGAAGTGCACGAGCGTTCGTTGCATCTCGCGTGCCATCCTCGCATCTACTTCGAGGAGTGGGACGAGCCGATGATTTCCGGCATCGCCTGGGTGTCGGAGCTGATTGAGGCCGCCGGCGGTGTCGATGTATTTCCGCAGCTCGCCGCACGCAAAAACGCCAAGGATCGAATTGTGTCACCTGACGAGGTCATCACTGCGCGGCCGGACGTCATCGTCGGATCCTGGTGCGGCAAAAAATTTGTGCCGGCAAAAGTCACGGCCCGGCCGGGTTTTGCCGAAGTTCCCGCCGTTGCGACCGGTTGGTTGCGTGAAATCAAATCGACGCTGATCCTGCAGCCCGGGCCCGCCGCGCTCACCGATGGCCTCGATCAGATGGCGCGAATCGTCAGCGAATGGGCTGAAAGGCGAGCGACGGCCCGCTAATCAGACGATAGCAATCATGACCGCAGGCGTGGTAAAGGGTTGTCCTCGACAGGCAAGGGACCGAGCCGAATGCAGCCGACCGATAAGCGCGCAAATCTCTGGATGGACTTGCTGCTGGTAGCCTTTTTGATTGCCCTGAATGTGGCCGCGCGGCTGCTTCCGCACGCACCAGGCTTCCTGCCGGTGGCAGCGAGCGGATTTTTCGCTGCGCGCGTGCTGAGCATTCCGGTGCTCGCTCTCCTCGTACCGGTCCTTGGCATGATTTTGAGCGACATGGCTCTGCCGGGCGAGGATTGGCGTATTCAGGCGGTGGGCTTCGCCGCTATCGCGATCCCGGCCATC